>JASIJX010000403.1 GCA_030049955.1 Acidobacteriaceae bacterium | reverse complement strand
GCTTTGTTGATCCGCTGTTGTCAACCGGGTTTCCGTTAACGCTGCTGGGCGTAACGCGATTGGCCAAAATATTCGAGCGCGATTGGGAGTCGGAAAATTTCGCAACTCAACTGAATGAATATGCGGCGCAGACTGACGCCGAACTGCTTGCTACGGCGCGGTTGATTGGCGCACTCTACGCAAATTTTGGAAACTTCTCCGTGTTCTCCGCGGTATCTTTGCTCTATTTTGCCGCGGCAAGCTATGCGGAGGCAGCGCGCCGCCTGGGACGGCCGCAACTCGCATCTTCCTTCTTGCTCCACGATCATCCGCAGTTTGGGCCAGAGTGCGCCCGAGTGTTGGAGCGAGCACACTCAACCTGCGGCGAGGCCGAATCGCGCACAGTGATCGAAGAGATTCGGCGGGTGATCGAGCCGGTGAACGTCGCGGGGCTCACAAACGTCGCGCGTCGCAACTGGTATCCGGTCAGTGCAGAAGACCTTCTGTGCGCGGCTCACAAGCTAAACGCGAGCCGCGACGAGGTATTACAGATGCTGGAGCGCTGCGGCTTCGGTGCTGCTACCTTTTCACGGGCGTGATTGTGAATTGAATCGGCCGCGCTGCAACAATCCCTGTAGCTTCCTTCACGGTGATGAACTGATCGGGGTGGATATCGTTGATAGTTTGCTTCAGGCCGCTGGGCCACCGGATTTCGAGGCTGATTCGCTTGCTGGAATCCGGCTTGCCGAGGCCAAAGGTGAGCGGCAATTCGCTTTGCGAGAGATAACTCGATCCGCTCTTAACCATTGCGCTCATGCGCTGACCGGTAGACGTTGTGAGCAGAACGCGGGCTCCGATGCCGTCCCGATTGGAGCGCGTGCCGACCAATTTCACGCGAAGCATATCGTTCTGATTGGCGCCATCGTTGCGGAGCAGGCGCGCGGGGCCGTTGCTAGTCGTGAGAGCCAGATCGAGATCGCCGTCGTTATCGATGTCGGCGTAGGCTGCGCCACGGCCGACGACCGGCTGCCGGAGTGCGGCGCCAACCTTGGCGGAGACATCCTCAAACTTTCCGTGTCCGAGATTACGAAACAGGAGTGGCGGTTCGGCGTAAGAGAGCGACGGCTGCATGACACGGACGTCGTCCGAGACGTGTCCATTGAGCGCGAAAATGTCGGGAAGGCCGTCGAGGTTGTAATCGAAGAACAGAACCCCAAACGTCAGCGACTTTGCCGATGGAAGCGCAACGCCTGCGTCTAAGGCGTTGTCCGTGAAGAGACCCTGGCCATCGTTGTGATAGAGGGCGATGCTCTCATTGGCGAAGTTACCGATGATCAGGCTCTGCCTGCCGGAGTTGTCGTAGTCCGCAGCATCCGTACCCATACCGGCACGCGCTTTACCCGCATCGCTGTAAGCGATTCCGGCGGCTACGCCTGTTTCGGTGAAGGTTCCGTTGTGGTTGTTGTGGTATAGCTTGTTGGGTTGCGTGTCATTGGTGATCAGCAGATCCATCCAGCCGTCATTGTCGTAATCAATGAGGGCGATGCCTAGCGCTTTGTCCATTGGGTCGTTGAGACCGGCCTCCTTGGTCACGTCCTTGAACCGCCCGTGGCCCAGGTTGTGGTAGAGCGTGATGCTCTCGCCTTTGTACAGTTCGGGCGTGCAGTATGACTTGTGGGTTCCGTCGAGCGAGCAGAACTTGTCGGTCGCAACGGACCAATCAACATAGTGATCGACGACGAGGTCGAGCTTGCCGTCGTTATCAAAATCGAACCATGCGGCGCTTGTCGAGAATCCGGACGAGCCCACTCCAGCCTGCGCGGTCACATCGGCAAACCGCCCGTTGCCCAGGTTGCGAAACAAGTGGTTATGGTCGAGCGCGGTGATGTAAATATCGTCGTTGCCGTCGTTGTCGAAATCACCCACGGCGCAGCCCATCCCATACATTTCCACATCGAGGCCGGCCTGAGCGGTGACATCGGTAAAGGTCCCGTCGTGATTGTTGTGATAGAGCGCCGGATAGGACTTGTGGCTCTTGTGGCCGGGCCAGTCCATGGAGTTGACGAAGAGGATATCCTGCCAGCCGTCGTTGTCGTAGTCAATGAAGCAGACACCGCTGCCCATGGTCTCGGGAAGATATTTCTTGCCAAACGCCCCGCTATTGCGGACGAAGCGAATTCCGGCCTGTGCGGTGATATCAGTGAATTGAATGGGGCCGGACGGGCGATTCGCATCCGTAGCCGACGGGGCCGCGGTGTGCGGCGCAGAAGATGATTGCGCTGCATTGGATGGTCTCTCCGCGGGCGGA
This sequence comes from Acidobacteriaceae bacterium, assembly GCA_030049955.1. The sequence continues at coordinate 1,982 of JASIJX010000403.1, read as the reverse complement.
GAGGACTTCGATTTGCAGCCGCCGATCAACGCGACGGCCCCTAGCATGACGCAGGAAAGAACTATCGGCGAGCGAGAATTCAAGAACATTCCTTCAGAGCGTGGATTGCTGCGACGCGCCGGAGGCAGCCGCAAGAGCTGGAGCATTGGCCGGCGCTGGTTTCGCCCGGCGGGAATCGAGCCACATCTCGACGAGCATTGCGATCGGCCCAACCCAGAACAGCGCGTAGAGCTCGGCGTAGATGCTTTGGTCGAAGCGGAAGAACATTTCAAGAAGCGCGACGAGAAAGGCCACGATGCACTGACCCTTCTTGGACCGCACGGTGGTCTTCGGGTCCGTAATCATGAAAAAGATAAAGAGCTGGTACTCAGGGCCCGTGATAGGAGAGACCTCTGAGAGCCAGGGCTCGTGGATGATCCAGGAGCGGAGGACGGCCAAAACCAGAAACGAGATCACATAGATTGCGCTGATGTGAAAACGGCGCAGCCGCCAGATGATGAGCGAGCCAAGCGTCCAGATCGCAACCATCGACGCCATGTTGTTGCCCCATTGAATGCTGAGCATCGCAACGCTCATGGGCAACAGGAATAGCACCACGCAAATGCCGAAGTTGGAGGGGTTCCAGAGATGACGGCCCTTGTAGCGCAGCACATATTTGGAAGTAATGGCAAGCGCGGCCGCCACGGCGAACGGCCAGAAGGCGGGCGAGCGCACGAGAATTCCAACGCTGATCCCCGTGATGTAAGCGCTGGCCACGTTCAGCCATTTGCCGAGGAAGATGCGCCCGAGAACGAGTTCGGTAACGATAGCTGTCGCGATGGCGAGCAGCGTTCGCTCATAGCTCTCCAGGATTCCGTAAGAGAGCTGGCCGGCCAGCAGGATGAGAGTGATGAAGGCCGGCGGCACATAGCGGTTATCGAGCGACAACCACTTCTTCCACTGCGGCGAACCAGCCGGATTCGGAGCCGAAATGGCAACAGTTTGGCTCATTGCGGCTCCTTGACCTGATAGAGCTGGTCCGGCGTGAGGTGATCGAGCGTCTGAATGGTGCCAGATGGCCAGCGTATAACAGCTTTCTCAATCATTGGATCTTTGCCGAGACCGAAGTGTACGCGCAAATCGTTTTCCGCGGCAAATCCCGTGCCTGCGGCCACCTGTTGAAGCTGTTTCTTGCCATTCCAGTAAAGCGTCACTTCAGCGCCGATAGCGTCGCGATTACTCTTTGTGCCTTCGAGGTGGAACTCGATCCACTTCTCGGCAGGGTCGACATAATTCTTGTAGATGAGCACCGGACCACTCTGATTTGCGACGACCACGTCGAGCGCGCCGTTGTTCCAAAGATCGCCGACAGCTACGGCGCGCCCGTCATGTGTATCGGTTACACCCACGTTGCGGGCCACATCTTCGAACTGCCCAGCCCCGTCGTTAATCCACACGCGCTTTTGCTGGTAGCCGGATAGGCTGCGTCCGTCGAAAGCAGGCCAGTTTTTGGCGTCTCCGATGATGGTGCTGTTGCCAGAGGCTACTTTCGCGAAATCGTACCAGTAACTTCGATTGCGGTCGAGCGAGATGTAACCGTTGGTGAGAAACAGGTCGATGTTGCCATCGTTATTCAAATCGCCAAACTGCGCGCCGAAGCTCCAACCGCCCAGCTCGACGCCGAGAGCGTTCGCCATATTGGCGTAGTGAAGAGATTTGCCGGAGGTTCCATCCTGCGGCACCCAGAGATTGTTGCCCTGAATGAGCACGCCGGGTTCGGATATGTTGGAGACGTAGATTGCGTACTGGTTCTGGTTGAAGATGTCGCCGAATGCAACATTCATCCCGCTCTTTGGCGCGAAGCCGACCCCTACCTCCTTGCCAACTTCGTGGAAGCGCTTGCCATCGTTGACGTAAAGCTCGGAGACGCCATAGTCGTTGGCGATGAACAGGTCGGGATGGCCGCTGCCGGTAAGGTCGGCCGCTCCAGAGGCAAGCGCCCA
>JASIJX010000402.1 GCA_030049955.1 Acidobacteriaceae bacterium | reverse complement strand
TCTGGTGCAGACCGCATTGGGTTAGCTTTCATTCTGGGTGCAGTCCTAGCAGTACGATTCACGGCACATCTCGAATTGTCAAAAATGAGTTTGTGAATCTCATGTTTTTCGATGGACGGGGGTGCAGTGCGCAGCTTGATCGTGCGGCCACGCGGGCGCGGTGCTCGTAAGCCAGCAGGACTGCTACATGCCCGACCCTCGCTACGATATTTCCGGCTTGACGTTCGGCAATCGCCTCTGATATATCATGCGTGCTGCCCATTAGACGACATACGTCGAGTTCGGGAGAGCGCCTGTGCCCGTCCCAGCTTAGGGAGAACGAGACAGAGGGTCACTTCTTGTCTGGTGAACGGCAGTTTTTGTGATCGGCACGAGGCGTTCGGAAACGAGGCAAAGTGGCGGCCGCAAGGTCTTCGCGCCGATGGGGACGGGGATGGGATGCTGCGCCGCAGTATTTGGACTTGCCGGCACACCCTGTTGGGCGCTGTGGGGATTTTTCTATATGTTGGTGTCGAGGTGGGGCTTGCTTCGATCGCTGTTAACTACTTCAAGTCCCAAGGAATGAATAGTGAAAAAACCGCCTCTTTTTTAGTATCGCTTTACTGGTTCGGTGCGTTGGTGGGGCGGCTTCTGGGCTCTTGGGTTCTCACCAAAATCAGGTCTGGGCACCTGCTCGGAGGCTTTGGAATCGCCGCGGCAATACTCCTCGTGATATCTATGGTCACGTCTGGTCCACTCGCGATTTGGACCCTGGTTCTGTGTGGGTTCCTTAATTCTATTATGTTCCCCAATATTTCTGCGCTTGACGTTGTCGGCCTCGCGGCCCCCTCACGAGCAAAGGCTCAGGCCTCATGAAGACAGCCTGTGTCGGTGGCGCCGTGATCCCGTTCCTGCTTGGCGCCCTTGCCGACACAATGGGGATCCAACATGCCTTTATACTTCCGGTCTTTTGCTATCTCTTTATCGCTTACTATGGCCTCTGGGGCTCAAAGCCGCGCGAGCACACTCAATATGAATAAACTGGAGATGCTCTAACCCCGTCAGTGGTTCGTAAGGCAGGAGATGAAGATGCTTGATGAGATCCGATGTATTGCCCCAGCCGGTGATATCTGTGGCGAAGGCGCAGTTTGGCATCCCGCGCAGAATGCTTTGTACTGGACTGATATCAATCGATTTCTGGTCCATCGGTACGATCTAACGCGCGATACCACAGAGACGTGGCTTTTCGATGAGCCTGTGACTGCCGTAAATCTGACAACGGATGCAGAACTCCTTCTTTTGGTCCTCGGATCGAGCATCAGCTTCTGGTCTCCGCGCATGCATCCAAGGCTTCGAACACATTATAGGTTGGAGACAGCACCGGCAATGCGGTTCAACGACGCCAGGATCGACCCTCGCGGATCGCTATGGGTGGGAACGATGCGCAACAATGTCGGCCCTCAAGGCGAGAATCTTGACGTAGATTTCACCGGCGGGGTTCTCTATCGGGTAGATCCAGACGGAACCGTCTCGAAGTGGAGAGAGAATGTCGGGATATCGAACACTATAGCTTGGAGTCCTGACCGCAAAACCTTCTATTTCGCGGATTCTCCAGCCAACACCATATACTCCTATGCCTACGATGACCAGACGGGAACCATCAGTGACGGCAATGTATTCCTGGCCGCTTATCCGCGCGGCCTCCCCGACGGGTCGGCCATCGACGCACAAGGGCACCTGTGGAACGCACGTTACGGCGGTGGGTGTTTGATCAGAGTGGCCCCAGACGGTCGGGTTGACCGAGTCATAGCTTTGCCAACCTCGAACCCAACCACGTGCACGTTTGGTGGTCCGGAGCTAAAGACACTCTATATCACCAGCGCCCGATCGGCGGAGCGCCTTTCGGGAAGCGTCTTTGCAGTCGAAACCGGTATCGGCGGTTGCCCAGATAACCGCTTTCGGCTTTTGCCAAGCTAGCAAGTCAACACGCGCTCGACATGCCGCGTTCGATGAGGTCCCTATCTTCTCGCGCAAGCGAGGATCTTGGAGACCAGGCTGGTCAGAGGCGGTAGGCGTGGACTCTACCGCAGATTTCGCGAAGGACACTGCCAAGGTCTCCGGAAGCTGTCTTGAAGGAATCAGCGTCAACCGTAAGCGGAGCACCGAGAACAACAAGAGGAGCTCCATATTCAGGAGTTCGGATGGCCTGTTCAATCGATAGGCCACCGACAGCCTGTACTGGAACATTGACCGCCGCAACAATGTCGCGCAACTGGTCAAGCGGGCTTGGACACGGCTCTCCTGCGGCAGCGAGCCCGCGGCGCTCGTCATAACCAATGTGATGAATCACAAAATCACAACCGAAATCTTCCAGGCGTTTCGCGGCCGCAACCTTATCCTTTGCTCCAAGGTTATCCCCCATGACCTTTACACCGAGGTCTTTGCCCGCTTTCACCACCATTTTGATCGTCTCGGGATGCGCTCGTTCCATCACCACCACATGCGTAGCTCCAGCTTTTGCCATGATTTCTGCCTCGAGCCAGCCACCGTCCATTGTTTTCAGATCGGCGACAATGGGTACCTCGGGAAAATCGCTTCGCAAGGCGCGAACCCCATTCATGCCTTCGGCAATGATAAGGGGAGTTCCTGCCTCCAGCCAGTCAACGCCGGAATGTACAGCAATGTGCGCGGTTTCCAACGCTTCCGGTATCGAGATGATGTCGAGCGAAATCTGGACGATCGGGATCATGGCAACTTTACTGAGAGACTCACACCACACGAATGTGGGTGAGTCCGCCTCATGTTCCTTTCGTTGAGAGTGGAGAAACGGTTGGGTGGTTCTTCTTAGCCGCAGGAGAGAGGCAACATGATTGGCCGTACAGGTCGAAAGACTCGACCAGCTGACTTTGTGAAACGCGTGAGGATCTCAGTTGTGCCGCCCAAAGTGCTGGTTTATTTTACCTTTCAGAAAGTCCACTGATTCCCTCAACTGGTCTATTCCATCCAGTCCGTCTTCGATGGAAATCCAGGAATTAAATCCAACCGAGCGGAGGGTCGAAAAGATCTTGTCGTAATCATTCAATCCCTTTCCGATGGCGCCGTGTGACAGACGGCTGGCATAGCCCACAGAATTTTCTTCCTTGCGCAGGTCCTCGATTGTGCCACACTTCAGGTAGCGGTCACTTGCATGCATGGTTACAATCCGGTGCTTTACTCGATCGAGCAGAACTAAAGGATCTTCACCTGCCAGGATAGCGTTTGATGGATCGAAGTTGACTCCGAACCATGGCGAGTCAATTTTTTCTACGATCTCTACGAAAACATCCATCTTCTGGGCAAATTCAGGATATTGCCAGTAGTTGTCCTTATAGTGATTCTCCATGGTTAAGACGACGCCGTGGTCTTCGGCAAACGGCAATAAATCTTTGATTACCCGAACGACTTGTGCGATACCTTCATCTCGCGCTAGTTCTGGCCGACGCTGACCTGACAAAACACGGCAATAACGACCGCCAAAAAACGCAGTGATCTCAATCATCCGCTTTTCCCGGTCAATCTCCTTCTGTAAACGAAGTGGATCGAGCTGCGTAAAATCCGGGGAGCAACATAGCATCGGCATTGCAAGGTTGCGCTGCGCCAGCGCCGCCTTGACATTTTGGAGGAAGAAATCGTCGTCTTCCAGAAACCCCGAGTAGAATTCAAGTCCGTCGACACCAAGCGTAGCGCTTATTTCAATCCATTCCAAAAGAGTCATGGTCCGGTCTACGCAGAGTTGGTCCATGTAGCACTTTGGAAACGCGGATAGTCTGGGCCTCGAACGGCAACTCATTCGGTCTCCTTGGTTGGATTTCTTCCTATAACAGGAAATTGCTCCAAATCAAGAATCGAACCGTTAACAAGAGCAGCCTCATCGGACAAGAAATAGATTGCCGCCAATGCAACCTCCTCGGGCGAGTGAATCCGCCCTGAAGGGGCCACGCTCTTTGGCAGCTTCAGAGGCCAGTCCTTGGGCAGGCCATCTTTCAACTTCAATTCATATTCGTTTGGCGTGAGCGTCCACCCGACGTTCAATTGATTTATTTGGATGTGCTCAGTGGCGTGCGCATCCGCCAGGTTACGCGTAAGCGTCGTTAGGCCTCCTTTGGAAATAGAGTAGGCCAACAGAATTCGTTCTCCGCAGTAGGAATTGATCGAGCCGATATTCAGTACCCGGCCTCCACCTTGTTGCCGAAAATGGGGAACAGCTGCCTGAATCAGGAAGAGTGGCGCTCTTAAGTTGATAGCAATGGTTCGATCGAATAATTCTCGATCCGTATCATGAATACTTCCGTGGGTGACTGCCGCCGCGTTGTTTACAAGGCCATCGATTCTCCCAAATCGTTCAACGGTTTCAGCGACGAGCTTAGCCGGGATTTCGGGGTCCTCGAGCGCGCCCACGACAAATGACGCCTTGTCGCCTATATCAGCTGCCAGCTTTTGAGCCGCATCTCTTCGCCTTCCGTGGATCATGACCTGAGCGCCTTCGCGCGCAAAAAGCCGCGCCATGGCCTCCCCGATGCCAGTGGTCGATCCGGTTACCAAGATTACTTTGTCCTTTAATCGTCTGCCCGAGGTAGATATCGGCTGGTTCACGGCCTCAGCACCCCCTTCACGATCGCCCCTGTGCGCATCTCCTCGAAGGTTTCGCGCCATTCCGAAAGAGGCGAAACTCTGTTGAGTATGGGTCGAAGATCAATTTTGCCACTGGACAGAAGTGAAAGAACCTTTTCCCAGATCGGCCAATTATGCGAATAGCTGCCCTGAAGGGTGACGCCTTTCTGCACCAGCGGATCAAGCGAAAAGTTGAGCGGCTGCGGCCCCCACCCTACCTTGGTGATTGAGCCTGCCGGGCGTACGATGTCGAGCGCAAGTTTAAGTGAGGCGGACACACCAGCGGCATCAATGACCAAGTCGACTCCATAGCCGTCGCCGAAGTTGCTCACCCACTCTTCAACCTGATTCTCTTGAGCGACAAGAACCGTATCAGCGCCAATCCGTTTCGCCGTCTCAAGTCGTTTGGAGTCGGCCGGAATGCCGACTACGACGAGATGTCCGGCGCCGGCGAGCTTTGCCATTGCCGCACAAAGCAAACCGATCGGTCCGGGCCCAACCACTGCCACTGTGTCGCCAGGACGTATGTGGGAATTAACACAAACAGCGTTGTACGCTACGCAACACGGCTCTGTGAGGGCCGCATCTTCAAATACTAAAGGCGCTGGAATATGATGAAGACAGCGCGCTGGAACTTTGACGTAACCCGCCATCGCTCCGTTCACCCCGTACCCAAAGCCAAGCCTCTTGGGCTCCAGATTATATAGAGCCCTACGAATGAATGGGGAATCCGGAGGCAGTTCGGCAGCTGTTTCGCTTACGACCTGGTCACCCTCTTTAAAGCCCTTTACACGACTTCCAAGTTCGGCAACAGAACCGGCGAACTCGTGACCGAGAACGACCGGGTAATTCACAGGCCAGCTCTGCTTGCCGGCGTATTGGTGCAGATCGCTGCCGCAGACGCCCACTGCCTGGACCTTCAGCAAAACATCCTCTTCTCCAATGCCAGGGAGCGGAAGGTCGCGAAGCTCCACCGAATAAGGCTCTTGTGCGTAGTTAACGAGTCCGATCATAAATGCGGTTTGCGACCCTATTCGCTTTTGCCCGAATCATATCGAATCAAAATTGATATGTCAAACGTGAACATCGAAGAACAGCCGGACAATTTGCTTTTGCTGTCTGGCGAACAAACGTGCATGCTCACACGATTTTGTAGAGATGATGCGGGCGCATGCTTTTTATTTCCAGTGCTCTATGGAGGCGAACGCCGTGTCGCTTGATAATGACACATTCATATGATATATCATCGGTATCGGTTTATGACTCCTAGCGCATATACGGGGCACTTCATCGACCTGGAGTAGAAAACGGGATGCTTGTAAGCGGAATTATCAATCCAGCAATCAACTCTCTCTTGAGCCGTGTTCGTCATACGGACACTCTGCTTATCTCAGATTGGGGCTTCCCCTATGTGTCTGGAGTAGAAACGATCGACATCTCGCTTGTAGGTGGGTTTCCACGGGTCATAGATGTACTGCGGGCAGTGCGCATGAATTTCAAATGCGGCAAAGCGGTTATGGCCTCGGAATTTCGGGAGACATGCTCGTCTGAGACGTTACATTTTTATGAGGAAGCGCTGGAGGGCATTTCTGTCGCATGGGAATCTCACGCATTATTTAAGTCGCGTGCGAAAGGAGTCGTTGGCATTATTCGCACCGGTGATACAACTCGGTTTGGGAATATTCTCCTTGAGTCTACGTAGCTCGTGCCAGCGCAACGCTGGCACCGTATCAAGCCAATAGGCAGGCCCAACTCGATGCGCTATTACGAGGCTTTGAGCAGGTGGCTTACACGGTACATTTTTGAGTACCGGCTACACCACATGCCGGAACCGAATCGCACTTTTTGGCTGAGGCCAGACGCCCGGCAGAAGAAGAAAGCTTCGTCAGATTGCGGCATTGCCTGCACTGAGAATGAATCGAGGAAGGGCCCGAGACGCACTCCCTTCCTCTGCAGCGCTGCATGGCTACTCATTGAGCTGAGTGAGCCGACACAAATCAGGTTGTTAAGCCACTAAGGAGAGCGGAGAAGCAGCAGTTCGCTCCTCCGCCGCCCCATGGTTACGGTGCTGGTGATTCGGTAATCGAGAAGCTGTTAACCTCGAAGTTTTCGTTTACCCCGCCCGTGCTGCAAAGTTCGAAGCCATAGCTCATTCCACCTGAACTGATCGACACGTTCGCAGGCAGCCAGGTGTTGTACGTGGCGCCCGAAGGCGGGTTCGGGTTCGTGTTGTTCTCCAGCCAATCGATCATGGCTTTGATGTCCACACTCCCGGTTTGGAAGCCGAAATTGGGATCGGAGCTGCCGACGGGTTGTTGGATCTGCCAGATCATCTCAGTGCCGTATATGCACAGGACCCATGTGTTTTGCGGGACACCGTTCGAGCCGCCGCCGAAGGTCACAGTGGCTTGCACGGGGCCGCACTGCCCGCCGCGGTTGATCATGTCGTGCTGGATCATCACCTCATCAGGCATGCCCGATGGAACGTTATACCAGGTGTCAAAGCCAATATCGGTGGCGATGTTAGGGTTGCCAGGGTCGCCCGAAACCCAGGTGTTGGGATTGGACACTCTGTCAGGAACGGTCTCTGAGAACGAGCCGATCAAGGAGGTGAAGCTGTCCACCTCTTCCCCGTTGTAAAGTTGCCAGGCGTCGGGGAATGACTCCACCGACTCGTTGCCGGTTGGCATATTGGCCGTAACGTACCAGTCCCCGGGGTTGGTCGAATACAGCGTCTGCGCATATCCGGAGCCGGTGTCACCAAAGTAGTCCTGATTGACTTGGGTCTCCTCGATGAGGTTTTCAGTGTTCGGGGAGTAGGTACCGGCGGCATACGTGCAGTTAGTACCCTGAGCGAGGACTGATGAGGTGCATACCGACGACGAAGATACTGAGAACGTGACGGGATAGCTCACGGGAGTGTTACTCGCTCCTGAGCTCGAAACGTTAACCGTGGCGGTGTAGGTTCCAGCTGCGAGGCTTCCGGTGGTCACCTGGTTGTCCAATGTATAAGGAGCCGAGCTTCCCTGCGTCGTCACAGCGAGCCAGCCGCTTCCGCTGCCGTAGGTGATCGAGGTGGTTGGAGACGCCAGCGTGCCACCGCCGGAGTTGCTCACTGTGACGTTCTGCGAAGCCGGATTGGAGCCACCCACCGTTCCGCTAAAGCTGAGGCTGTTTGGCGATAGCGAGATGGTCGGCGAGCTCTCCGACCCAACCTGCAGCGTGACAGGAAGGTTTACCGGCGAATTGGTCGCTCCCGAACTGGAAATTTGAATCGTGGCATTGTAGGTTCCGAGAGCCAAGCCACAGGTATTCTGGAAAACGACTTGCAACGTGTAAGGGGCCGAACTGCCGGAAATTGACGGATTCAGCCAGCCGCTTCCCTGGCTGTAGCTGGTTTGGAAAGCCGGTGTCGCCAGCGTGCCGCCTCCGGCGTTGCTGATGGTGACGTCCTGGGTAGCTGGATTGCCACTGCATGCCCCGGACATGTTAGCGTTGACACCGCTTGGTGAAAGCGAGATAGCCGGCGACCCCGATGCCGCCACTGTCAGCGTGACGGTATAGCTCTGCGGCGAGTTGCTCGCTCCCGAACTCGAAACCTGAACCGTGGCGGTGTAAGTTCCAGTAGAGAGGCCCGAGATGTTCGTCTGGTTGGCAATGGTATAGGGAGCCTGACTGCCCGTTACATTCGTCGAGAGCCAACCACTTCCGCTACCGTAGGTGATCGAGGTTGTCGGAGAAGCCAGCGTGCCCCCGCCTGAGTTGCTTACAGTGACGTCCTGCGCAGACGGATTCGAACCGTCTACCGTTCCGCTAAAGCTCAGACTCGTTGGGGAAAGCGAGATGGTCGGCGTGCTCCCGGTCCCAACCTGCAGCGTGACAGGAACGTTCACCGGGGAATTGCTCGCTCCAGAACTGTAGACTGCAATCGTGGCGTCGTAGGTTCCGAGAGCCAAACCACAGGTGTTTTGGAAGTTGACTTGCAGCGTATAGGAGTTGCCGCTGCCGGTAATCGCCGGATTCAGCCAGCCGCTTCCCTCACTATAGCTAGTTTGGAATGTCGGGGTCGACAGCGTGCCGCTCCCGGAGTTGCTGATTGCAACGTTCTGGGCTTGTGGATTGCCGCTGCACTGTCCTGACATGTCAGCGGTAATACTGGTGGGTGAAAGCGAGATGGTCGGCGCCCCAAAAGCAAGCGAGGTCGAAGCCAGACCCAACAACAGGAGCAGAAGTGAGAAGACGCGTGAATTTCTCATAGGACCCTCCGTCAGACGAGTGAAAAACACCAATTACCGACAGATCATGGACTGAGTGCGAAGTCACAAAAGAGGTAGAGCAGGGGAAGGGATTAAACTGACATCCCTTCCCTCAAAAGTATCCAGATCGAATCAAATCAGATTGTCAAAAACTGCAGGAGAGAGCCGACAAGCAGGGTTGCTTGCCGCTCTCCCCAAGGTCAATTATTGGTAACCGACCAACTGTTGATCGCAAAGTTCTCGTTTACCCCGTCCGTGGCGGTAATTTCGAAGCCATAGCTGATCACGGTTATGGTGGAACCCGCCGGCAGGTATGTGGAGCCGGTATTCGGATTTATGTTGTTCTCCAGCCATTGGTTCATAGCAAGAATGTCCACGCTGCCAGAGGTAAAGCCGAAAACTCCAGGATTACCGCTGGGTTGCTGGATCTGCCAGATGAGCTCCGAGCCGTATTGACACAGAACCCATGTGTTTACCGGGACGCCGTTCGTGCCGCCGAAGGTTTGGGTGGTCAGCACCGGGCCGCACTGCCCGTCACGGTTGATCATGTAGTTCTGGATCATCACCTCGTTGCCCCAATTGTTGAACCAGTTGTCGAAGCCAATATCGGCTCCGGTACCGGAGTTCGTGGGGGCGGTCAGCGAAAACGAGGAGTAAAGCGCGGAGAAGCTATCCAGCGTCTCTGAGTTGTAGAGCTGTTCGGAGTTGGGGAAAGTCAGCACAGTTTCGCCGCCTGCGGGCGCGTTGAACGTCACGTACCAGTTCCCTGGGTTCGTTACGTATTGCTCCTGGTTGTCCCCGGACTGGGGATTCCAGTAGTCCATCCCGACGTAGGTGTTGCTGCCGTTGCTTTCGCTGTTCAGCGAGTAGGTGTACGGTCCGCAGCTGTCCGTATCCTGTGAGGGAGAGGCAAGCTGGCATACCGTGCCCGACGCAGCCACTGTGAACGTGACAGTGTAGGTCAGAGGCGTGTTGCTCGCTCCCGAACTGGCGACACTCACCGTGGCAGTGTAGGTCCCGGCAGCGAGGCTTCCGGTCGTCACCTGGTTGGACAATGTATAGGGACCGGGGCTGCTGCCCGACTCTGTCACAGCGAGCCAGCCGCTCCCGCTGCCGTAAGTGATCGAAGTTGTGGGGGAAGCCAGCGCGCCGCCGCCACTGTTGCTCACGGTCACGGTCTGAACAGACGGACTCGAGCCTCCTGCTGTTGCGTTAAAGCTGAGGCTGGAAGGAGAGAGCGAGATGGACGGCGAACTCGACGTCCCAATGGTCAGCGTGACAGGAACTGTCACAGGGGAGTTGCTCGCTCCCGAACTGGCGATCTGAACCGTGGCGGTGTAGGTCCCGGCAGCCATTCCATAGGTGTTTTGGAATTCGTAGGTCTCCGTATAGGGGGCCGAACTGCCTGTAATCGGCGCATTGAGCCAGCCGGTTCCCTGGTTATAGGTGATCGTGGGATATTCTCCCGGGTACGCCAGCGTGCCGCCGCCGGAGTTGCTGATGGTAACGGTCTGGTTTGCTGGGTCGTTGCCATTCACGGCCATGCTCGCGGAGACACTGCTTTGTGAAAGCGAGATGGTTGGCGTACTCGAGGACGCCACCGTGAACGTGACAGGATAGTTCACAGGCGTGTTGCTCGCTCCCGAACTGGCGACACTCACTGTGGCGGTGTAGGTCCCGGCAGCGAGGCTTCCGGTGGTCGGCTGGTTGGAACACGAATAGGGGGCCGAGCTACCGGAACAGCTTACGCTGAGCCAGCCGCTCCCGCTGCCGTAAGTGATCGAGGTTGTCGGAGACGCCAGCGTGCTGCCGCCACCGTTGCTCACGGTCACGGTCTGAGCAGCCGGATTCGAGCCGCCTGCTGTTGCGCTAAAGCTGAGGCTGGAAGGAGAGAGCGAGATGGACGGCGAGGTCGGCGTCCCAACGGTCAGCGTGACAGGAATGCTCACTGGGGAGTTACTCGCTCCCGAACTGGCGATCTGAATCGTGGCGGTGTAGGTCCCGTCAGAAAAGCCAGTGCAGGTATTTTGGAATTCGACGGTCGCAGTATAGCTGTTGCCGCTGCCGGTAATCGGCACATCCAGCCAGCCAGTTCCCTGGTTGTAGGTGACCGTCGCATATGATCCCGGAGATGACAGCGTGCCGGTCCCGGAGTTGCCGATGGTGATTGTCTGGTTGGCTGGATTGCCGCTGCACGGCCCTCCAGGCATGCTGGCGTCGATACTGGTTGGTGAAACCGTGATGGTTGGCGTCGCAAAAGCGGGTGCAGTCAACACCAGACCCAACAACAGTAGCAGGAGTAAGAGAATACGTGAATTCCTCATAAAGAGGCCTCCTTTGGGGCATTTCGAAGCTTCAAAGTGAAAGCTCCAAACGTCGGGTACTGAAATATCACTGCTAAAATGCGGTTGTCAATCTTTTTCTTAATGCTTATAACCTTTGGTTTTTGAGTGGGCTACAGAACTAAAAACCTGAAGATTTCCTCTGTCATACGAGATATTTCACTAATTTATCGGCATCTTTACCACGCGCGGCTCCCGCAAAAACCGATGTGCTCCATAAATCCGTTTCATTTCGGGATACGATTTGGACGAAAGAAAGGAAAAACCGATGACTCTCGGCTTACACAAAAGCGCAGATGATCACAGCGCTAAAGCCGATAGAGGAGGAGTGGAGGCAGCAACTTTTGCGCTTCTGCTCAGGACAGATTGAGCAGACCCATACTTAAATTGTCTTGAAAGATTACGAACTATTTAAGCGGGCCTGCAAGAACTGTTGCGCGCATCGGCGTAATTTGCTAAGGGGAGCTTTACTTATGATAAGTGCCGCATAACATGCGCATCTATTGCCGCGTGTCGAACAACTTCGACGGATATGCACATTAGTCTCTGAGTTCGTGCACAAATGGGTCTGTCTTTATATGCATCGGCCTTCAGCACTCCCACTGAAGAAGAGAGGTCCGGTGTCTCATCGCCAACGACACAACTTTAACGCTTCGCCGCAAGCGCGATCGATCCGCTCCGGACGCCTGAGCCATCTGCAACTGCTCGAGGTCGAGAGCATCCGCATCCGCGAGGTCGGAAAGGCTCACCGTATGCCTTCCCCCATCCATCGTTAGCTCACTTCTTCTCGGTCTCAGCAGCATTGAGGAGCAGCACCCAGTCACTGTCGCCGGCAGCATTTTTACCAGGAGGGGTGAACTGGCGAGTTTCGGCATTCTGGAAGGGGGAGCCGGAGATGACCTGATAGCTCCCGCTGGTTGGATCGAACCATTCGGCAGTTGCAGAGCCGCGCAGCCGCGACATCTCTAGCGTAACCGTCCGTGCGGTAGGCATGTATACCACGACATAGGAGCCATCCGGCACTCTGGCTGCAGTAGCATAATCGCTCAGGCTAACCCGTGGATCCATCGTGGTCGAAAATGATTTTGCATCGAGATGTACTTGATCGTTTCCGAATGTGCCATATCCATCCGTCAGGGTCTGATGATCCTGATCAGGTACGAAGTCCTGCCACGGCAAGGAAGTAAAGAACTTCTTCCAAATGCCGAGCTGCGTTACGCCAAGAGTATCGATGTACGAATCCCATCCGGGCGTAAGGGTCCAAGTGTAACGGTTACCATAAAATTGCCCCACGCCACCGCTCAACATTGTCCAGTACTCTTGGCGCCGTAAAACCTCCGGCGTGCCATAATCGGTCGGTTCCCCAACTTCTTCCAGATCGTAGTGACCCTCTACGAGGAACGCGGGCATGATCGGCTTCTGGTCATAGCTGTGCAGCATCTGGACGTATGTAGCTGAATAGGTATAGGTAGAGTTCAAAGAAATCACGGCCGCCCAACTTCGGTCGTCGAGCGAAGAACTCGTCTGATAATTCAATTCCACCGTCTGAATCTGCTCGGGAGCGACGGCCTTGATTCCCATTGCCACTGCCCGCGCCAACGCGTCGTCGCTAGGAACGCGCCAGCGGTTGAAGTCGTTGCCGCTAATCCAGCCAACATTCGAGTATTTTTTGTAGCGACGCCCCAGATACTGGCCGTAAGCATAGGCGGACTTGAGACCATTGTTGCGCAGCGTTTGGAGCCAGCCGGCCGTTTCCGCCGGGTCGATAAAAACGAAGACATGGTGCGCAGCTGCGATCTCAATCACATGATCCAGGCGCGTAAAGTAAGCTTCATTAGGTTTGGATAGATCGTAATAAGTATAGTCTGTTCCACCTGTAACATACCCTGTGAAGGGGAGAATACCATCGACAGTGCTTCCGGTCTTGTTATCGGGGTAGTCTCTTCCCGCACATGACACATCGACCCAACCTGCGGTATTGAATCCGTGCGCCTCCCGGTCTGCAAAATACCTTTCTGCACCCTGTTCTGTCAGTCTTCCCATAAGGCCCTGGGGAGTATCGCCAACGATTAGAAACGGATGGTTATTCCGATCGACAAGGTAACGGTGGTCGGCGCTCACTTTGAGCGGGTAGATGGGGCGATAGCTTGCTGACACGTGGGTATCAATTCCGGATTGTTGCGCCTGCACAATAACAGGAACAAGACATGAAAGCGCTCCGAGAAGAAGGTTTAGAACCGTCAGCAATCGATAATTTCGGAGAATTTTGATCTTCACTTTTTCCTCTGTCCTGCTTAATGATCTGTGATGCTTTGTCGCAATCCTGATCTCGCAGATGCTAAGGATCCCTAGCAAAGCAGCTGGTGACGCTCCTAACGTCGCGCGCCCTCTTCCGAGTTACCTATTGCTTCGTATTTTCATCGTCGCTGGTACGTTGCGGAGAGAGTACTCTCATATTGTGAAAGATACTGTCCATTTTGTCTTTCATCTGCTTGTATTTCAGATAAAGGTTGACCTGTTCTTTCGCCTCGTCGACCCTGCCTGACTCGCGGTAAAGCGTGGCGAGGCGATAGTGTGCGACGTCGTTTGTGGGATCGATCTGAATGGCGCGCTCCAACATCTGCTGCGCCTTCTTGGGCTGGTTCATGGTCATCAAGATTTTAGCCAGTTCTGTGCATGCATCGCCATCGTTAGGATTAAGTTGCAGCGCGCGAGAAAAGTCCGCGTAGGCAGCATGTGGATCCTGTTTGGCTTCCAGCATTCCCAAGAATAGTTCCGCCCGCTCGTCTTCCGGATTTGCGGCCAGGGCCGCCTTAAACTCGACCTCGGCCTGCGGAAGAAGATTACGGTCGTCAGAATGGAAAAGCATATCGCCCAGCTCGGTATGCAGACCGGGAAGTTTCGGATTCAGTTTGATAGCCGCGCGGTAGTTCGCAATAGCGGCCGAATTGTTTCCTTGCCTGGCCAGTTCCCGCGCCATCACCTGATGCATTTCCGCGCTATCCGGCGCCGTGAGGGCCAGCGTCAGCATTGACTTACCGGCAAGGTCGGAGTAAAGGCGATAGGACATATACAGGAGAGAACTGTCCGTCGGATTTGCCGCAAGCAAAGTTGAAACGATAGTAGCTGCCTTTTCGAGTTCCTCTTTTGCGGTGTAATCATCGATGAGCGCCTCTCCCACTTCTTTCTGGATCTTTTCGTCCTTCAAATGGGGAAATGCTGCTTCAAGATCGGATTGGCTTGCGCTCGAATCTCCGAGCCGGATTTCGCTCAGGCCCAGCAGTGCTCGTAACTTCCATAAGTCAGGCGACAAGTTGACGGCGGCCCGGAGCTGCGTCACGGCATCTTTATAATCACCGCGAAAAAAGAAGAGAACGCCAAGATTGCCCCGGGCTTCTACATTGTCTGGGTCAAGCATGACGACTTTTTGCAACTCAACAAACGCCAGGTCAGGGCGCTGCTCCTGCAGATATTGCTGTGCCAAGCGCGTATGAAGGGTGATCTGGCTTTGCTTGTCGGCGGACGCCTGGCCGGCAGACAAAACGCATAGGGAGGGGAGCAAGAACAGTGTGTATAGGAGAGTTTTAGGCGGCATGGCACTCGTATGTTATACCCAGGGAGAGACCGCCGGCAATTATGCAGAAAGGACGACGAATTTTCGCCGTCCTTTCCGGTTGAAGTTGTTTGTTTGCAATTAGAACGACAAGCGCCCGTAGAACTGCATCGATCTGCCGCCCACTGTTGTACTGGTGATAGCGATATTACTAGCAGGAGGAAGATTGCCACCGGGGGAAACCAACGGCACACCAATCTGATTATTGCCGGGGAAGCCCCAACTGGGGTGGTTCAGGACGTTATACGCATCGGCGCGAATCTGGAATCTGACGCCCCGTTCCGGCCAGAGATCAAAGGTCTTGCCCAGCGAGAAGTTGATGTCAGTCAGACCGGGACCGCTGATTTGGTTTCTTACGAAGTTGCCGAAGGTGTATTGACCTGGAGCCGAGAAGGCGCTCTCGTTATACCACTCTGCAAGGCTGTGATAGTGATTCCCGGTAACGGGATCGTTCGTGTTGAAATTGCCTATACGGTTCAAGAACACAGTCCCGCCTTGTGCGTTGGCGCTCCCTTGGTTGGCGCTAACTACTTCCATGGGGTTGCCGGTCTGGGCCACCCAGGTTGCCGAGGCCTGCCATCCACCAACTGCCTCGTCGGCAAGCGTACTGTGATTCAGGAACAGGCCGCCTGTGCCGAATGGCAGTTTGTAGACCGCCTGGCCTTTCAACATATGGCGCATGTCCCAGTTGGACCGGCTGTAGTTCGAGGCCGGAGAATAGGCATTCTGGTAGTCCATATTTCCGTTCTGACCGCCCCACCCCGAAGAGTCCATGTCGTCGAGGAAGTGAGACCAGGTGTAATTGGCGTTAAAGGAAAGGCCATAGCTCATCCGCTTAGTCAGCATGGCCTCAAGGGCATTGAAGTTCGAGACGGCGTTGTTGGTGCTCCCAGTGATGTCCTTATACAACGGATAGGGCTCATACTGCTGGTCTGTCGGTCCCAGGTCGGATTCCGGAACCTGGTTGATATCCACATCGTAGGTCAGGTTCTCGCCATGGTTGCCGACATAGTCGACCTCCGCAGCATAATCCCCGGCAAATTGCCGCTGCACTCCCAGGTTCCACTGATAATTGGTGGGAACCGGAGTGTCGTACTGGTTGTAATTAACGCTTGAGCCCAGGCCCTCGTGAGCCCAAGGGGTGGTCGGAGCCTGCACGTAAGTGGACATGATGCTCGTCCCGTTAAAGGCGCCTACGCCGCAACCAGGGTCAACCGTGTCGGGAGCGTCGCCATTCGAGTCTGTCTGCACCACAGGGCAATTGCCAGTGGTCACGTCCGCCTGGCCGCCCGAGCCGCCAAACGCGCTGCCCAATCCGGCGCCGTAACGATCCTCGCTCCAGGTGGAAGCATACACGCCGAATCCACCTTTCAGGACAGTGTTGTTGCGGATTCCCCAGCTAAATCCAAATCGCGGCAGCACGATGTCGTACTTTGGTCTCTGAAGAGTCTGCCGGCCGTTCTGTCCCAGGAATTCGTACCACATGCCGCCCTGAACAAGCTGGCCGTAACCTGCTCCAACCGGATCGATCACATCCATGCTCGTTACGGCAGGATCCCATACTGTCTCGTTGCCGTGTACGTCGCGCCAGCCGGTTTCACCCATCCAACGAACGCCCAGATTGATGGTGAGGTTGGGGCGAGCCTTCCAGTCGTCCTGCACGAATAACTGCGGCGCCTTCCATCTGCCACCGTACTCGGGAGTATCCGAAGCGCTCCAATTGTTCGTCTGGCCGAGGAGGAAGTCCGCGTAGTCCAGGCCGTCGTATGTGCTTGTGGCAGCGCCGCCCGCAGCCGTGTAGTCGCCGTTGAAGCCAAGTGTTCCGGGGTTAACATAACCCCAGTTTGTTGAGTCAGCCCGATTGATCAGGAACTCGCCACCAAAATGCAGCACGTGACGGCCCTTGACCATCATAACCACATCGGACGGATCAAAAGCCATCTCCTTGTATATGGAATTGGAGGCAGCTCCGAGCGAGTAGAAGTTGTTGAGGTTGAGGGTAGGGAAAATATCGGCTACGAGCATGGGCATCTGAAGCTTCGAAGCCCAGCCATTCCCGTTGCCGTAAGACGTGTAGGCGCTCATGCCATAGGTGAATCCCATCCGGGCTTCGTTAACCAGGCTTGGGCTGAGCGTCCAAACATCGGAGACCTGCGCATTGTGGTAGACTTCATCCCCATGCTGGCAGTTAATCGGACAGAAACCCTGAGCCAGATTGTTCGAGACATTAGTGCCTTCGCTCTCCGAGAGAGTCAGGCGGTTATTCTGCGCAGAATCCCAGTCCATCCGGCCAAAGTACCTTCTGATAGGGTTCTGGTTCGGCGCGCTGTAGGCATAGTTGTTGGCCGTGACTCCGTATTTTCCAGGCGTCCCGGTGGAGTTGGGATTTGGAAAATACGAGTTGATCAATTTAGCTGCCGGATTGATCATGCTCGACGGAATCTTGTTACTTCCATACTCAGAGATAAAGCTCGGCCTCTCCACGCACGGAGCAGGTGCCGTGATGATGCCCGACGGGTCCGTGGAAGTGACGTACGCCGCATTCTGATACGTGCAGTTGCCGCTCGTGACCAGGGTCTGATGCGTGGGATCGTAGAGGGTTGGCAAACCAGCAGCGGTAAAGTCGCCGCTCTGCTCGGCCGCGGTAGGCACGGTGATGAATCCGTTATTCGCTCCGCCATTGCTGATGGTTTGGTCGAAGTCGAAGTAGAAGAAGAGCTTCTTCAGAGGTATTACAGGCCCTCCCACGGCGAAACCAAAGTCGTTGAAATGGATCGTGGGAACCGTCACTTGTGAGCCGAAGCCATAAGAAGCGGCGTTGAATGCTTTGTTCTGCAGATAGTCGTAGCCTGCGCCATGAAATTGGCTGGTGCCGCCCTTGGAGATCTGGTTGTAGATGATGTTGCCCGTGCCGTATTGCGCCGAAAACGCCGAGTTGCTGATCTTGACCTCATCGACAGTTTCGAAGATCGACACAAAGGAGTTCTGACTCTGCGGGAGCGTAGAGGTGGCGCCATCGGTCATGACGTTGTCATACGGCATGTTGCCATTGACGGCGGAACTCTGCCCCGTATCTCCCCCCTCCTGGCCCATCATATTTTCGGCGCCAGGCTGCAGGATCACGAATTGCTCCCAGTCGGGATCTCCGGGAGGCTGCGGCAGGTCTGCCATGGTTTTTGCCTCGAGGGTATCCTCCACCGCGCCGGACTCGGTGTTGAGCAATGGCAGCTCGGTGGTGACAACAACCTGCTGGTTTGTTGCGCCCACCGCCAACTGAGCGTTAACAGTCATCAATCCGACCTCAACTGTAACGGGACCACGGACGTAGGTCTTAAAACCGTCTTTCTTAAAGGTGAACAAATAGTGGTCCGCAACGATTGGGCCCGTATCGTAAAGCCCAGTGGCGTCAGTCGTGTAAACCGTCGTCACGTTCTTGTCCGTGTCTACAGCGGTGACCGTGACACCGGGGATAGCAGCCCCCGTGGAGTCTGTCGCAATGCCGCGCACATCTCCGGAATTTGTGCTCTGGGCGAAACCTACGCGATTTCCGCCTATCAATACTCCGCCGACAAGCAGAAGTAGGGGCAAAATCTGTCGCAACGTTTTACTACTCATGCAGTGCCTCCTGAAATCGTTTTCATGGCTGCGGTTCAGCCCTTCGTTAAAAAAAGACCCGGCAGCGTGCGAGCCGCCTGGTGCTCGTGGTCGCCTCGTTCGATACATCACAATCGCGAATCACCCTTTTCAAA
>JASIJX010000401.1 GCA_030049955.1 Acidobacteriaceae bacterium | reverse complement strand
ACCACCCCCCTCCCGGCGCGCGTCTATGCCAACGAGGGTCTTTGCCAGATTCTCTTTTTCCGTTCCGACGAGCCTTGCGAAATCAGCTATGCTGATCGTAAGGGCAAGTACCAGGGGCAACAGGGTATAGTACTGCCCAAACTGTAGATCGCTTTTCGGCCGTGGGATCAAAGGGCAACGGCGGCGAAAAGGGCTCCAACTCAAGCCAAGTTCAAGCTAACGGGAGCGGAACATGCTGGGCGCAGCGAAGGTTGGCCCCATCCGGATCGGCCTCGTAGCCGATGAGCCCATTCGCATGGCCGGACTCGCCAGCATCTTCGAGTTGCCCGCCGAAGAAGGCAAGCGACAGCTCGTGCCTGTCATCGGCAGCACTGCAGAGCTTCTCGCCGGCGCCGCTCCTGAGTACCTCGTACCCGATTACCTGGTCATTGACCTGCACTCCGCCACCGGCTTCGACGCCCTTGAGACAATCCGCCGCTCCCGGCCCGAGATCAGGCTCATCGTGATCGGCCCCGAAGGCGACGATGAGCTGGTGATGAACTCCATCGTTGCCGGCGCCAGGGCCTATCTCGACCCCACCGCAGGCCCGGAGGTCGTCCGTCACGCTATTGAAGTAGTCACCGAAGGCTCCATCTGGGCGCCACGGCGCCTGCTCTCCAAACTCATCGACCGGCTTATCGACCGGCTGCTGCTCAAAGCGCCCGACGCCGGGCTCACCCCCAGCCCGCAGCTCACCGCCCGCGAGCGCCAGGTGCTCGAGCTCATCATGTCTGCGCGCTCCAACCGCGAGATTGCCGCGGTCCTTGGCATCGAAGAACGGACGGTGAAGGCTTACGTCGGCCGGCTGATGCGCAAGACCGGCGCCGATAACCGGATCAAACTTTCGATGTCCGCGATGAATCTGGCGCTTTTTCCACAAGATAGAGCCGCGGCATCCGAACCGATGCCCTCCCGATCCATTACTGATAGGTAAACTCCTAGGTTACCTTGAGGCATAGTCCTTAAGTACTCTTGTGCTAAAAGGTCATTTTCCACAATATATATCCAGAAACAACGCAGATCTGGGGAAAGGAGTTCCCAGGCAGCATGTTTCGCATGACGCCTGGGAACTCCTCTTTTTTAGTTTTCTGCAAGTGTTCGCCCCTCAGTCCGAACCGGCGCAAAGCGGCAAGACCCGGCAGGGTCAAAATTCGGCCGTAAATTTCCACAGAACATCGCTACCGGCACGATAGTAGTCTTGGCTCGCCCGAAGGGCGTCGAGCCCTACCGATAGCTACCGGTGCATCCGCGAAAGCAGATAAAGCACAATCGAAAGCACCACGCTGATCAGGATTGACGTCCCCAGCGGGAAGTAAAACGAAACGTGCTTCCCCTTGTACGCCATATCTCCGGGCAAGCGGCCCAGCGGCAGCCCCAATCGCCCCGCCACTATCAGCACAACGCCCGCGAGCGCAATCACCAAACCCACGCCAACCAGTATTTTGCCCACCCCGCTCATGCTTCAATTCTGCCTCAATCCTCAGTCCAGCCGCGCGTTTCTACACGCACCGCATCGATTACCCTGAAGCCATGCGCACCATCACCCTGGAAGAGCATGTCTCTACCGTCGAGTTCCAGAAGGCCGTCGAAGCGCAGGGGCGGCGCGGCGCTCCTTCCGAATATCTGCGCCGCATTCAGGCCAAGCTCGCGGATATCGGGAAGGGACGGCTGGCTGACATGGATGCAGGCGGCATCGACATGCAGGTGCTCTCGCTGGCAGGCGGCGACATGGAGAACCTCGACACTGCCACGGCGACAGCGCTGGCCCGCGACACCAACGACCAAATCAACGCAGCCGTGCGCGCTCATCCGAACCGTTTTGCGGCCTTCGCCACGCTCAACCTGCGCGAGCCGGAAACTGCAGCGTGGGAACTTGAGCGCTGCATGCGCGAGCTCGGAACAAAAGGGGCGCTGGTCAACGGCACCAGCGGTGGACTGTTTCTCGACGATCCGCGATTCACGCCGTTCTGGGAAGCAGCCCATAGCCTGAATGCGCCTGTTTATCTGCACCCGGCGCCTCCGCCCCCGCCCGTCAAGCAGGCCTATTTCAGCGGCCTGCCCGAGGATCTCGGCTTCTTTCTCTCCACTGCCGGCTGGGGCTGGCACGTTGAAACCGGCCTGCACGCACTGCGCCTCATTACATCAGGGCTCTTCGACCGATATCCAAAATTGCAGCTGATCATCGGCCACATGGGAGAAAATCTCCCCTATTCGCTGGCCCGCGCCGATGCCGTCCTCTCGCGCAGCCGTGCACCGATTCAGCGCACAGTTGCCGAGTACTTCCACGAGCATTTCCACGTGACCACCAGCGGCTATTTCACCCTGCCGCCGCTCCTGTGCATGCTCCAGGTTGTTGGCGCCGAGCGGATCCTCTTCTCGGTCGATTATCCGTTCAGCACCACCGAGCAGGGACGTCGTTTTCTCGATTCTCTGCCCCTCAGCCCCGCCGACCTTGAAAAAATCGCGCACGCCAACGCCGAACGCCTGCTTGGCATTCCTGCAACAGCAGTTTGACGGTTGCACGCGGCTATTACTCGGCAAGCGCATCCAGCTCGCGCAGATCGCGTCCTTCTGTCTCCGGCAGCAACAGCACGCTGAGCACCATCACCAGGTACGCCGCTCCGGCAAACAACGCAATCGCCCAGCCAAGCCGCATACGCGCGCTGAAGTAGCCCACAAACGCCGGAAACAGCGCGCCCACGCCGCGGCCCAGGTTATAACTGAATCCCTGTCCGGATCCGCGCAGCGCAGTCGGAAACAGCTCCGTGAAGAAGCTGCCCATCGGACTGAACGAACCCGAAGGAAAGAATCCGAGAGGAAACCCCAGCAACAGCGTTGCATGGTTGCTCAACGGGAAAACAGTATAGGCCGCAATGGCCACAAACGAGCCTGCAGCAAACAGCGCGAGCGACCACTTTCGGCCGATCCAGTCCGTAAGGTGCGCGCTCACAAGATAACCGCAGAACGAGCCCAGGATCACGATCATCAGGTACGCGCCCGTCGAGGTCACCGACAATCCCCGCGCATTCAGATAAAGCGGAAGAAAAGTATTGACGGCGTAGTAGCCGCCCTGCGCGCCCAGCGCAACCAGCGATGCAAGCAGCGTCGTGCGCAGGATGGGCCGCGAAAAAATCCTAAGGAAGCGCGCAGAGCCCGCGCCATGCGCCCTCCGGCTGCTTTCAAACAGCCCCGGCTCCTCCACGTGATGCTGAATCCACACCGCGAGCAGCGCAGGCAAAAGGCCAATCCAGAACATCACCCGCCACGCTAATGCCACAGGCAAAAGCCGAAAGAGAATGGTGTAGCAAACCGCAGCCATGCCCCAGCCAATCGCCCAT
Source organism: Acidobacteriaceae bacterium (assembly GCA_030049955.1). Next base: position 336 of record JASIJX010000401.1, on the reverse strand, counting down.
CCGGATTGCGTCGTTCCCACCGCACGCCCGCGGAATTTGGCGCGGATTCTTTCGCCAATCAGCACCGAGCCAACCGCCCACTCGCCTCCGAATCCCAGTCCCTGAATCCCGCGCACGATGAACAGCTCGGTAAACGTCCTGGTGCAGCCGCTCAGGAACGTGAAGACGGCAAACCAGACGATCGTCCACTTGAGCACTCTCACCCGCCCCCAGCGATCGGCCGCAAGGCCAGCGAGCCATCCGCCAAGCGACGACAACAACAATGCCGAAGTCCCCAGTAATCCGGCCTGCCCCTTGCTGATGTGCCACAGCAGAATCAGCGATGGCAGCACGAAG
>JASIJX010000400.1 GCA_030049955.1 Acidobacteriaceae bacterium | reverse complement strand
TGCGAGCAGAAAATGCTGAGGCTCGGCCGGACTTGAGAAAGCGACCATCATCATAGGCCAATCAGGGCGAACCAGAACCAACATACACGATGGGGGTGAAGGCCGTCGCCGAACAGCGCGTAATGGGGCAGGGAAGTTAGGCCGCACTAACAGCGCACAACCTTCTCCGATTCGATGCCTTTTGTCGCATTCCGGGTGTCGATGACTAGTTGCGACTGCTCCACAATGGCGCGGTAGTCATAGCTGGTGTGATCGGTCACGATCACAACGGCGTCATATTGGCCGAGGCCGTCCATAGGCGCGCAGTTCATGTTCAGTTCGTAGTGCCGGCCGCGGCCTACGGCAGGGAAATACGGATCGTTGTACGCCACCTGCGCTCCTTTTTCGCGCAGCAGCTCGATGATCGTCAGCGAGGGCGACTCGCGCAGGTCATCTACATCGCGCTTGTAAGCCAGCCCCAGCACCAGTACTTTTGCGCCTTTCAGCGCCTTCTGCCTGCGGTTCAGCGCGGCTGCAATCTGCTCCAGCACAAAGTAGGGCATGGCGGTGTTGATCTCGCCCGCCAGCTCGATGAAGCGCGTGCGGAAATCAAACTCGCGCGCCTTCCATGATAGATAAAAAGGGTCAATGGGGATGCAATGCCCGCCCAGGCCCGGTCCCGGATAAAACGGCTGAAACCCGAACGGTTTGGTTCGCGCCGCTTCGATTACCTCGTGGATATCGATGCCCATACGCATGCAGAGCTGCTTGAGCTCGTTGACCAGCGCAATGTTTACGCAGCGGTAGATGTTCTCGAGCAGCTTGGTCATCTCCGCTGCTGACGGGCTGCTGACCGGGACCACGCGGCGAAAAATCGCGCCGTACATCGCGGAGGCCAGTTCCACCGCCACGCGCCCGCATCCGCCCACAACCTTGGGAATGTCCTGCCGGGCCACCGAATCGTCGCCCGGATTCTCGCGCTCGGGCGAGAAGACCACGTGCAAATCTTTCTCCTGGTTGCTGCGCGCAACCTTCAACCCTCCTGGATTGCCGCCTTCAAGCAGCGGCACCACGATCTCTTCCGTCGTTCCGGGATAGGTGGTGCTCTCGAGCACGATGAGCTGGTCTTCGCGCACATGCGGCGCAATCGACTCCACCGTGCCGCGCACATAGCTCAGGTCGGGCTGGTTGTGCTCGTCCAGAGGCGTGGGCACGCAGATGATCACCGCGTCCATGTGCGCGATCTCCGAGTAGTCCGAAGTTGCGCGGAAGCCGGCGCGCTGCGCCTCCTCAATCTCCTCCGGTGCAATCCGCACAATGTACGATCGCCCATTGTTGAGCGTCGTTACCTTGTCCGCGGCAATGTCGAAGCCGGTCACGCGGAACCGTTCGCGGCTGAACAACAGCGCCAGCGGCAGCCCCACGTACCCCATCCCGATAATGCCGATCCGCGCCTGGCGTGCGTGCATCTTCTGCTTCAGCCGTTCGGCGCGGCCTGCTTCGTCGGTGGTGGTGCTCACGGTCATGCCCATGAGCAAGATTGTATGGCCTGGCAGGTGGGCCCGCTCGACAACGGTATTATTCTGGAAGCAGCGCCCATCGCAATCCGGAGTGAACCTTGGCTCAATATCTCGTCACCGGAGCAGCAGGCTTCATCGGCCGCTCGATTGCCGCCGCGCTCGTTGCGCGCGGCGACTCGGTCCGCGGCATTGACAGCCTCATCACGGGGAAGCGGGCCAACCTTGCGGGCCTCGAAGCGATGGAATTCGGCCAGCAAGGGATGGAATTCATTGAGGGCGACCTGACCGATCCGGAGACGTGCAAGAAAGCCTGCGCCGGCGTCGAGATCGTCTTCCATGAGGCCGCGCTCGCCTCGGTTCCGCGTTCGGTCGCCGACCCAATTACGACCAACGCAAACTGCGTCGACGCCACGGTAAACTTGCTCAACGCTGCCCGCGCGGCCGGCGTGCGCCGCGTCATCTACGCCGGGTCGTCGTCGGTTTACGGCGACACGCCCACGCTGCCCAAGCATGAGCAGATGCTGCCCCAGCCGCAAAGCCCATACGCCGTGGCCAAGCTTGCGGCTGAGCATTACATGCGCGCATTCACCCATGTCTATGGGCTTGAGACCGTCACGCTGCGCTACTTCAACGTCTTCGGCCCCTACCAGGACCCCACCTCGCACTATTCCGGCGTCCTCGCCATCTTCTGCCGCAAAATGCTCGCCGGCGAGCAACCTATCATCTATGGCGACGGCGAGCAGAGCCGCGACTTCACCTTCATCGCCAACGTGGTTGCTGCCAATCTGCTTGCTGCGTCAGCGCCGGCTGAAAGGGTCTCCGGCCAGTTCATGAACGTCGCCACCGGCACCGCCGCGACCCTCAACCAGACCTTCCAGATTCTCAGCGAACTCACTGGCTACAAGGGAAATCCAGCCTATGCCGATCCTCGCTCTGGCGACATCCGCCACTCGCTGGCCGACATCTCCCTGGCGCGCGACCTGCTGGGCTACGAGCCCCAAGTCGATTTTCGCGAAGGTCTTCGCCGCACCGTCGAGTGGTACCGGAAAACGGCTTGAATTCGTGACCGAAATCGAACGTGGGCCCGCCGCGTGTCCCTCCACCGTAAATCCACTCACTTACTTGTGTGACCTGAAACACTAACAAATCCGCTTCGATTCGCGACACTTGTGACGGAGTCTCCGCAACACACCTGTGTGCAATCGGGCCCAAATGGCCGGCGCGGAGATGGTTAGGGGTGGAGGACCATCCTTTGCCGGACCTTTTGGCTGCCGAAAACGCATCGCTAAGTGATGCCCGCGTGCGGAGCGCCGCGCCAGCGGAACGTCCCGCCTCTGCCTCCCTTCGAGAACTTTGGAAAACTCTTTGGCGCCGTCGCAGATTCATCCTTCTCACTGAAGGCGGATTGCTCCTTGCCTGCCTGCTTTACTGCCTTATCGCTCCCAACGAGTACGAAGCCGTGGCGCGCGTTGAACTGCGCACCGCCCCAGCCACTTCGCTCAACCTGGAGTCCTCCGAGTCGTTTTCCTCATCGTCCATCCTTTCCGCGCCCATCGCCCAGGAAACGCTGGCAGGCATTCTGCGCAGCGACCAGCTCGCGTGGCGCGTGATCAAGGAACTCCGCCTCTACCAGGCGCCCGGATTCCGCGGCCGCTTCGATCGCCGATTCCCTGGTTTCAATCCGGAGCAGCCCGCTCCCGATGCTCAGGCATGGCTTCTCGATCGCTTCTCGCGCCGCCTCGACGTGTTAAGCCTTCCTCGCACACTTCTGGTCGAAGTGCGTTTCCGCAGCCGCGATGCAGCGCTCTCCGCCAACGTCGTCAATGTCCTCCTTCGCGTCTACAACGACCAGGAAACCGAGTCGCAGGTGCGGGCCACGGCCCAGGCCTCCGGCTGGCTTGCCTCCCAGCTTGTCGATCTCAAAACACGCGTCGACAGTGATCAGCAGCGCCTCGCGGACTTCGAGAGCCGGCATGGCATCGTCAGTTCACCCGAAATCCTCGCCGGCGGTCAGTCGGGCGAAACTCAGCACACCGCAGCGCTGTTCGAGATCGACGAGCTCAGCCGCCAGCTCGTCGCCGCAACATCCGACCGCATCCTGAGTGAAGCCGAATACCGCGCCGCCTCGCAAGGCGACCCCGAGATGGTCATCGCCTCCGATCCGCGCCTGCAATCAGAAAGCGGCAACTTTGCCACGGCGCTCTTGCAGCAGATTCACGCCCGGCAAAGCGACTTGGAGCAGGAGCAGGCGCAACTCAGCGCCGAACATGGGCCGAGCTTTCCGCGAGTAGTCGAAATCAGCCATCAGTTGCAGGACCTCGACAAGCAAAACAGGCTGAAGACGCCAAACTCATCGTGCGTTTCCGCAGCAACTGGCAAACCGCCCTCGATCGCGAACAACTGGTTCGCAAGAGTCTTGATCAATTGACCAACGAAGGCATGAAGCTGAACCAGGCTACAACCGAGTATGCCCTCATGCGCCAGGAAGCAAACGCCAGCCACGATCTCTATCTCCGCGTGGAAGAAAAAGCCGAAGAAGCAGGACTCGCTGCCGGCGTGCACAGCTCCAACATTTCAGTTATCGATCCCGCGCGTCAGCCAGTCAAGCCCGTCGCACCCGATCTGGCGCTCTATCTCGCCATTACTTTCTTCGTCGGCCTTTGGATTGCCATCGGCCTTGCGCTTCTTCGCGAATCTCTTTCGCCTTCTGCAGGGAATTCCGCGATTGTGCTCTTCGCTCTTTGCGTCGCCGGAGCCTGCCTGCACGCCCAGCCACCCACGCCCAACACTTCAGGCCTGCCCAGCGGCGTGGTCTCCATCCCTCAAACCGGAGATAACCGGAACATTCCCAATCCGAAAGAAGTGCCTCCCGTCTGGACGAACGGCGTGCCAGGAGCGGCGGGCATTCCCCCGCTTGCCGTTGCACAATCTTCATCTCCCATGCCTGCGCCCATCGCACCCGGCGACTTTCTCGACATTAGCGAGTACCATACGCCTGAATTCCATTCCGCCGTTCGCGTGTCGGCCGCAGGCACCGTCACGCTCCCGATGATTGGCGAAGTGAGCGTAAACGGCATGGATGAGCAAGCTGCTGCGCACGCCATCGGCGCAGCCCTGCTGTCAAAGGGAATGCTTCTGCATCCCCTCGTCACCGTGCTCGTCACTGCCTATGCCGGTCAGGATGTGAGCGTGCTCGGCGAAGTGGCTCGCCCCGGCGTTTATCCCTACACCTTCCACCATCGCCTGCTCGATCTGATCTCTGCCGCGTCAGGTCTCTCACCCAGCGCCGGGCGCCTGGTCAACGTTTTTCACCAGGGCGCTCCCAAAACGCCGCATCCGGTAGTCCTCGATCCCAGCGGAACCGACACAGCCTCAGACCACAATCCCGACCTCAACCCCGGCGACACCGTGCAGGTGAGCCGCGCCGGCCTGGTCTACGTGGTTGGCGACGTGATCCGCCCCGGCGGTTTCCCGGTCGATCCCGTGCAGGGGCTCACCATTGTGCAGGCGCTCTCGCTGGCCTGGGGCCCCTCG
>JASIJX010000046.1 GCA_030049955.1 Acidobacteriaceae bacterium | reverse complement strand
AGCTGCAGCTCATAAACATCGGTTCCCACCTCTCCATTCACTTCATCCAGATTCTTCGCCCACGTGTAGCTGGACTGGAGTTCGAGTCCGTGCTGCAGGCGCCGCCGCAGGCTTATCTGCAGCGCGTTGTAACTGCCGATGAAGATCGAATCGGTGTAGAGCGATCCTTCGCCGATGCCCTGGTATGGCAGCCTGGCCGTGACGTTGTTAATGGAATTGCTCGTCTCGCCATTGACGGGATTGGTGGGACTGGCCAGCAGAGCCTGATCGAATTCCCACTGCCCGGAGCGATGTTGCGATTGGGTGCCGACGTACCCGGTCTGCAACAACCAATTCTCCGAGAGTGCGTATTGCACGTTAAGGTTGTATTCCTGGGTCATGCCGTCGCGCATGTTCGGGTTGGTGGCTTCGATAAACGGCGTCGATGCAGGTGTGCGCGGCTCGAATTGGGGGAATTGCGACGGGGCCGGAATAAGAGGCACAAATGGGCTCTCGAGAGTGGCCGCACCGTTCGCGGCTCCCGAGACGAACTGCTGGCTGGCAAATGGCAGCTGATCCATAGTTTGCTCCGCCAGATTGCCGGAGTGACGGTCGTAGTAGATTCCGTATCCACCACGCAGCACGATGACCGGCCTCTGCGTTAATTGCCACGCGAATCCGAGCCGCGGCGATGCATCGCCCAGTGGAGTTCGATAGAAACCGGCGAAGGGCGTTTTCAGGACTCCTTGAGGAACGCTGCCTGTGAAATTCGCCGGCAGCGTGAATCCGCTGTAGGTGCCCTGCGCGGACAGCGGCCCCTGCTGCGCTGTGCTCAGGTTGAAGTTGGCGAGGCGGCCGTTGGTTTCGATAGGTGCTCCGAAGATCTCGTAGCGCAGCCCGGCATTAATCGTGAGCCGCAGCGTGAGCCGGATGTCATCCTGCGCGAAACCGGCAAAGTCGGTGTAGCGCTCGTTTCTCCGGAAAAGTCCTCCGCCTGCGTTGCTAATGGTGACGTTGCTCAGTCCAAACGGGCTGCCATTCTGAGCCGCGCTCTCCCCCAGCAGGAAATCGTCGAAGGTGGCGATGATAAGCAGCCCGTCGATGCTGAAGGGTTGTTCTTCATCCACTTCATCCCGCTTGAATTCCAGGCCGGAGCGCACGCTGTGGCGGCCGCGGATCCACGCTAGCGTATCCTGCCAGACGAAGGTGTTCGTAACCTGCCACTGATAGGGCGTGCCCGCATCCCCGATTGTGAATCCGCCCACGGTGAGCCCCGGCGCATTGCTGATTGCGGTTGCCGCGCCGGTCGGCACGCCCTCGCCGAGCGTGGTAGCCAACAGCGGATTCTCCACATGCGACACGCCGTCGAAGCGCATGTAGCCGAAGCGCGCCACGTTGACAAGAGCGCTGTTGAAGACCTGGGTATCGGAGAGAACGAACATGGTATTGCGACTCATCGCGTCGGTGCCCCAGCCTGGGACGTTCGCTGCGTTGGGCGAGAAGGGCTCTGTGGTCGGCGCACGCGAATAGAAAAAACGGCCAGCGAGCGTATTTTGCGGACTCAGCACCTGATCGAGATCCACCGTGAACTGATCTTCGCGATAGTCCGCGGGAATCGCAAAGGTCGATTCCCCCATGGGAACTTGATCCGATGCATCAGGCCCGCTTGCCGGCAGCGCCACCTGGGGGCTCGGCACCGCAAATTGGCCATTTGGGAGCTTGGCATTCAGAATCGCCAGCGCGACAGGATTAATGTTCGATCCGTCGCACGCGACCTGCGTGCCTCCTGCGGAAGTGAAGTAACCAGTGGCCGGCTGTCCCGCTGCATCGAGGTTGCCCGCCGGACAGAACTGCGCTCCCAGTGTGCCTGCCGACCGGTCGGAGGTCAGCATCGGGAGAATCGCCGTCTGCTCGTCTCCAAAGCCGTTCACTTCGGTCAGGCCCTGATACGCGCCGAAAAAGAACAGGCGGTCTTTACGAATGGGCCCGCCTAGGGCCGCGCCAAACTGATTCTGCTTCAAATCGGGCCGCGGCTGCCCGGCGAGCTTCGAGAAGAAGTCGTCGGCATTGAACTTGTTGTTGCGGACGAATTCCCATGCGCTGCCATGAAGCGCGTTGCTGCCGCTCCGGCTCACCAGATCGACGTTGGCTCCGCTGCCACGCCCATAGGCGGCATCGAAGTTCGCGGTCTGCACGCGGAATTCCTGAATCGTATCAACCGCAGGAATGGCGGTCCCAACTTCGGAAGTCCCCGCAGTCGCAGCGGAATTCTCAACTAGATTATTGGCGTCGATACCGTTGAACTGAATGTTGTTCGCCGTCGGCGTCGCTCCATCCGAGGCGACGTTCTGCGTTCCCGATCCCAGTTCCGCGGGGTTTGGCAAGTCGACCACTACGCCGGGCGAGAGCCCGAGAATTTGCGTGTAATTGCGGTTCGCGAGGGGCAGAGCCTGGATCGTTGTGTGGTCAACGAGGCCGCCCAACGCTGAATTCTGGGTGTCGGCGATCTGCTGATTTGCAGAAACCGAAACGACGGTTTTAGCGTCGGCGATCGCAAGGGTGGCGTCGAGAGTTCGCACTTCGCTCGCGGTTACCAGCACAGAAGGCGTAGTGTTTGGCTGAAATCCGTCCGCCGCGATGGTTACAGCGTAATCGCCCGGGGGCAACAGCGGAATCCGAAAATTGCCGTGCGCATCAGTTCTCGTGGCGCGCGTCACCTGCGTCGTGCCCTCGATCGCCGTAACCATTGCTCCAGCGAGAACACGATGGGCTGGATCGAAGACCGTCCCGGAAATCGCGCCGGTACCGGGAGTCTGAGAATCCGCGCGCAATCCGAACAGTACGAGCGCGAAAACGAGAGCGGTACCAATTCTCCTGCAAGTTACATTCCTCGGTTTCACGACAGATATGTCCTCGTTTCTGAGTGCTGAAGGCGAGTATGGCGACAACCGGAAGACGGCTTGTTACGGGCTTGTCACCCTTTTGCATCACTTCTGTCGGTACACTGCTGACTCGCGTTCGATCCGCACCGGTAGACACCATGAGGCGCGAAGTTACGACGCTGTGATATCCGCGTGACAACTGGGAATCGCAAGGGCTCTACTCTCATTTCCAGCCGCATGGACGGCGCTGCGCGGGATGCCCACAGAAGCAAACAGGATCGGAATCATCGCTTGCTGTGGCGCGTCGCTTCTGGTTGCTGGCTGCGGCGTGAGTCAGCCGGGGCGGGGGGAATCGGCTGTAATGACCTGGCTGAAGCACAAAATCACGGTCGGCGGCCGCAGCGACACGAATCCTCTCGGTCACGGTCCGGCGATCGCCCGGGAGGGCCAGACCGCTTTTGATTCGTATTGCGTTGTGTGTCACGGCCTCGACGGCCAGAATACCGGCGTTCCTTTTGCCGGCCAGATATCACCGCCAATTCCCTCACTGGCCTCGAAACAGGTCCAGGAGTACACCGACGGCCAGCTGAAATGGATCATTGAGAACGGTATATCTCCCTCAGGCATGCCGGCTTCACGCGGCATCCTCAGCGATGAGGAGATATGGTCGATTGTGGAATATCTGCGGCATCTGCCACCATCCGGGAGTCTGGGCGAGCCATGTGTTTATACCGGCGCTTGCAATGCTCAGCCAAATCAATCCTTCGTGCCTGAGGCACCCCTGCCTCGCCTGGCCGGGAAACGAGGTTCGCAGCGATGCGCGCACAGTTGATTGGCAACGGGCTTCTCACGGCACGGGTCTCCGACAATGTTGCCGCCGTGTTCGAGGCGTTGCAGTTGCAGGGAGCCTGCCTGGACAGGCTGCGCTCTCTCGATGATGGCAGATGGCAGGAAGTCCTGCGCTATTGCGATGGCATGCGTCTGACCCTGCCTCTAGCCTTCCGGTCGTCCGGGCGATTTCCGTCCTGGGTCAGCGAACGCCTGATGCAGAATCTTGCCGATACAGAGCAGCGGTTTGCGCTCGTCCAGGCAACCTACCGGGAAGCCGCTGCAGCTCTGGCCGGAGCCGGAGTTCCTTATGTGGTGCTCAAAGGCTTCGCACAATCGCCTGATTTCGTGAAGGCGCCACAATTCCGAATGCAGGGCGATATCGATTTCTATTCTCCCCGGGAGAACATGCCTTCGGCTCTAAAGGCGCTGGAATCGGTTGGTTACGAAACCATAGGTCCGGCGGAAGATTATCGAAATTCCGATCATCACCCGGCTTTGATTCGGTTTGGCGGATGGAAACTGGGTGAGAATCGGTATGACCCCGAGATGCCGCTGGCCATCGAGGTTCACTATTGCCTGTGGAATGCGGCAGTTAGTCTGATTCCGCTCCCTGAAATGGACGAATTCTGGAACCGTCGAATCGAACGGAAACTCGGTGAGCTCTCGTTTCCCGCGCTGTCCACCGTTGACTATTTCGGTTATTTTGCCCTGCATGTGTTGCGAGATTTGTTTTTGGGCGAACGAGTAGTCCATCACGTACTCGAATTGGCGACCTTTGTTCATGAGCGAGCCGACGACGCAGCTTTCTGGACGGAATGGCAGGCACTGCACTCGCCGCGCCTCCGGCAGATCCAGATAGTCTCCCTCGCTTTGGCCGCGGCGGCCTTCTCCAGTCGACTTCCAGATGCTTTGCGCGAGCAATTCGCACGTCTGCCGGCGGAGCAACGGTTATGGATTGAATCATGCGGAGGAAATCAGCTGGCCGCAACGTCTGCTCGCACACGCGACGGAAGGCTGCTGCAGTTCCTCCTTTCAGAGTCGCCGGAGACGCGGCGAAAAATCCTTTGGAGGGCGTTGTCGCCCGGTACGATTGCGACCCCGCAGAAGTGCGCGCGCTTGTCTAAGCATCGAGTTGCGGCCCGTTCTTGGCTGCAGCGGTCGCCTTGGAGATATCCCGCCTACCTGGCCACTCGCGGCTTTCTCCATGGCGCAGCGGTTCTCCGATTTGTTGCGAACGGCCTGGGGCTCTGGCTGTCGAGCTTGTCGCTCCGTCGCGCCGTCCGACCTTAATAGATGGAGCTAGCGTCGGGCTCGTAGTCATTCCCGAACTTATTCTTGTGCGTCGCCGGTCTCGCGTCGGTCTGGATGGAGATCGTTCCGAGACTGCCGGCGCCGGGGCCGATCCGCACCCTGTGTGTGAGAGCACCCAGTTGCCTCGCATCGGCGCCGCTTGCCCACACATGCATTTCATACAGTCCCGCGGGAACTTCGTGCAGCAGAACATTCCCGCCGTTGGAGATGGCATACCACGGGCTCGAGAGAGTGATGATTACTGCGCTCATTTCCGGATGAATATTGCAGAAGATATACGACACGCCTTCGTGATCGAAGCGGACATCGCGAGTGCTGCCCGCTTCATATAATCCGAGATCAAAGCGCTTGCCGTTGAATTGCGAAAACACGTTGTGGAAGAACGGATCGAGATTGGGGAATACAACAGTGCTTCCCAGAGGAATAACCAGCAGGTGCGGCTGAAAGGACTTGTTTTTTTGCGTCATGCGAAAGCGGCCTGGCGCGGGAGGGCGCAATGAAGCCGGCGGAGCCAGCGGCTCAAGCCACAACACCACGTCGGGCGGTTGGGTGCGCGTAGCGGCTTTCTCGAGATGCGTCTGAACAATCAGGACCTGCGCGCGCACATCGACATTCTGCGAACGCGCTGAACCCGGAATGGCGAGTGCTGCCATCAGCAGAGCCAGGGCATGCATTCTAGTTGGCTTCATCAGAACAGGTATCCCGTGGCCAGGCCGAAAATATGGTTAACATTGGCCGATCCTGCAATCGGCCAGCTTCGGATTTGGCGGTATTCGGCGGAGAACAGCAGGTAAGTGCGCGGACGGTAGATAAAGTTGCCGTAGGCGGTCTGGTTTCGCGCCAGGCTTTGGTAGACATTCTGCCCGGTACCGGTTGCATAATCGGAATCGCGCAGTTCGCCTGCAAAGGCATTGTCCTGACCTGCTGCCAAATTCGCCTCCACGATCGGTGAGAACCTCCACTTCACCTGCCCCCATCCGCCCACATCATCGAGACCCTGGATCTCCGTATAGTTGTCGTAGGGAACATAGTCCTTGAAGGTTCCGGCGCCCAGCCCACCGATGGCGCGGCCGCGATAAAACATCCCGGAAATTTCCAGCCGCGATGCCAGCGCCATCGACCAGTCTGCGCTGCCGGCCCACGCATCCACATGCTGATCGTTGGCGTAGTCCTGCCGGCTGTAGTAGCCGCCGGCGCCCCATTCGATCGTGCGTCCGCGCATTTCGATCGCATTCCCCAGATGCGCTTCATACCCGGGCTGGCGGCTTTTCTCGGCGGGATCGGGCGTGCGCTCGTTGGTTGATCCGAAGTTTCCGGGGGTCGGCGGATCGATGAGCGCCAGCTTTCCCGTCCATCCCCTCGATAGATACTGGCTGAACTCCAGCTGTGGCGCCCAGTTCCACAAATTCCCGGACCATGCCAATGCCGGTTCACCAACCGTAATCCAGGAAGTGGGCTCACGCGGACTCAAAATCGGCCGATCGAAGGCCACGGTCAGCGCACGATTCGGCCATGCCAGGGTGGCATGCGCGGTGCGCAGCCGCAGCAGACCGGCCGCTGTTGAGGTACTGGCGTCCGGAATCTCGCCGAAGAAATCAACGCTCAGCGCTGCCGAAGAACTGGCGCTCCCGAAATGCGGGCCGGTTGCATCCAGCGCAAGAATCGTTTGGCGCGCCGTCGCGCTTAAGCTTCCCTGAGGTGTATTCGGCTGCGGTGGCAACGCGACGATCGGGACATCGATGTTGTCCGTAGTGCCGCTGTTGGAGAGGGCGGTGAACAGCACCGATCCGGAAATGCGCACCGGGAATTTCGACACGGTCTCCACTTTTGTCTGGTCGTGTTGTTTTACCTCGGCCTGCAGGACGTCTGAGGTTTCCTGCAACTGCTCGACGCCCGCTCGCAGCGCCGAGACTGCTGCGTCCGCATTGCCGGCATTGTTTTCAGCCAGCTCCCGGCGAAGCTCCGAAACCTCCGCATGCATCGCCTGCATCTCGTTGCGCGAATCGATAAGCTCCTGGCGCATACTCTCGATCTGGGCACTCATCTGATCAATGTGTCTCTCAAGTTCCGCGATGCCTGCCGCCGTCCCTTCCGCATCGGTCTTCTGCTGCGCCCCGAGAGGCGCCGTCGCCGCGGCGAGAGCGAGAGCCATCAAGGCTATGTGGAGTATTCGCTCGGCTATGCACCTCATTGTGTTTTCTCCCTTCAGATATTGCAGCCACCTGTTGCGGCTACTGAAGACTCACTCGATACGGGCGGGAAGATGAGCTGCTGCTTCCTCGACAGCAGCCAAAGCTCCAGGCCGCTCTTTTGCGAGCGTCATCGTGAAGACGGTTAGTCCCAGCCGCGAGTCCTCAAGTCTCACGTTTCCGTTATGTTCTTGCGCGATCTTCTGCGCGAGCGCCAATCCTAGCCCCATCCCGCTGGGTTTTCCCTGGCTGACGAACGGCTGAAACAGTGTGGCGCGGACCGCCTCTGGCACGCCCGGACCGTTGTCCGTGACGCGCAGAGAGATGCAAACGGCATCCACTGTGCAGGAGAGGCGCACCTGCGGCTTTCCAGCTCTCTGGCGCGCCGCCTGGCAGCCATTCAGGATGAGATTGCTCAGCGCGCGTTCGACCTTGAGCGTGTCCACCAATATGTCGGTCTGCGGCATCGGCTCCACGACGAACTCCACGTTGCGCGCATCCGGATGCGCTCGCACCAGCGCGAGCGACCGATCCACCACGGATGCGAGCGACTCCCATCCCAACTGCAGCGATTTCCCCGTGCGGCTGAAGAGCAGCAAAGATTCGATCAGGTCGGTCATGCCGCGCACGCCCTCTCGGATCTCGGCCAGTAGTTCCATACGTTCCTGCGGGCCGGCAGAGTCGTAGCCGAGAAACTCGGCGTTGGCGTACACCGCGGAGAGATAGTGCCGCAGGTCATGCGAGATGGAATTCGCCATCCGCCCAATGGTCGCCAGCCGTTCCGCTGCTAGCAATTCTTCGCGGAGATCCCGCAGCCGTCGCCGCATCAGATCGAAGGCGTCGCCAAGCTCGCGGACTTCCCGCACGCCCGCCCGGCGAAGGTGGTAATCGAAATTGCCGGAGCCGAGCGCGCGCGTGCCCGCCACCAGCCGGTCCAGCGGCCTTGTGATTGTGGCGGAAAGCAACACGGCCAGTAGCGTGCTTACAGCAAGCAGCACCACGCCCCAGGCCAGTAACAGCCGATTCAGGCGTGTAAGATAACTGCTCGCCTGGTCCCAGGACTTGAGAACGACGAGCTCGACGCCTGGGTCTGCCGCTCCTGCCAGCCGCGTCGCCGCGCCGACAAAATGCTCTCCTCCCAACCAGACATCCTGTCCGCTGTCGCTGGTCCTCAGCAGCGAGGGAATCTGCTGAGCCAATGCCGCACGACCCGCCTCCCGCAGGGTTGTGGCCTGAATCGTGCCCGCAGCCGAGAACGCCACCTCGGCTGCGGCATCCTGGCCGACTTCCTGTGCGACGCGGTTGTTGACCGCATACCCGAGCAGAACATATCCAAGTTCGGTTCCGGTGCCTTCTGACCCAAAATACAGTGGATGCGCAGCCACCGCATACAGAGCGCCCTCGTAGACGAGATAATGTGGCTGCTCCTGAAAGAAAATCGATGGCGGAATGGGCGACTGGCGCTCTCCCGCGACGGAGCCGTTGCCGCTGGCGAACACTGCAATGGCCTGCCCGTCTGTGCCGGCGAGCGCGAACAGGTCGCCGCCGCTCAGCGCCGAGAACCCGGCCGCTCCGTCGCGGATGGTACGCGTGTCGGTGGTGGTCATCAGCGATTTCAGAACTGGAAGAGCTGCCAGCAGAGATGCTTCGTGTTGCAGCGTCTGCTGCTGCTGCGATTGGAGGTTACGGAATGTCGCGATGGAGCGCTCGAGATCCGCGGAGATGTCGCTGCGAATTTGTTTGCGGATGATGCTGTGGACAATGATCAGGCTGGCCGATCCCACGCCAAAGGACACGGACAAGAGGCAAAGGAGCAGCGTGGTTCGCATGCGCAGAGCCACGAATCTCGGCCTCCTTCGGTGCACCGCTTACCGCTGCGGCGCCGGCACAAAACGGTATCCCGCGCCATGCACCGTACAAAAGTGCACCGGGTCAGCAGGATTCAGTTCGAGCTTTTGCCGCAGTTTCAGGATTTGATTGTCCACCGTGCGCGTGGATGGGTACGAATTGTATCCCCATACTTCGTTCAGCAGCTCGTCGCGCGTCAGCACTCGCTCGGCGTTCTCAATGAAGAAACGCAGCAGTTTGAATTCGTGCGCCGTGAGCACAACGGGTGCGCCCTTCCGGGTCGCCTGCATCCGCGCGAAATCCACCTGCACGTCGCCGAAGGCCGCGGTGGGCCGCACGCGGATACGGCGAGCCCTGCGAATCGCCGCCTGGACGCGGGCCAGCAGCTCCCGCGGGCTGAAGGGTTTAGTGACGTAGTCGTCGGCGCCCAGTTCGAGCAGCAGGACCTTATCCGCCACGTCGCTGATCGCGCTGAGAACCACGACGGGGGTCTCGGGAGAGGATTCTTTGATCGAACGGCACAGCTCACGACCGGACATGCCCGGCAGCATCAGATCGAGAATCACCGCGTCCGGAGATGAACTGGCGAATGCCTCCCAGCCCTGTTTCCCTTCCGAGGTCTTCTTCACATCGTAGTGTTCAGCAGAGAACAGCCGCTCAAGTACGCGCTGAATATTCACATCGTCTTCGATGACAAGGATCGAATTCATCCCACACCTGTCCGCCAATCATCTTAGATTGTGTGATGATTTTCGCCTAATTTTGCGAAGAACGGACAGATTAATAAGCTATTTGACAAGTAAGTGACAAACCGGTGACATCCTAAGTGACAAACCGGTGACATCCGCGCGGCCAGACAAAATGCCATCGTGGCCTCCTTTTGGCGACCGACGCGGCAGGTCAGTCTCCCGTAACGTGCACGATAAAGAGCATCTTGCCGTGACCGCTGCCGCAGAATCGCCCGCAACGGCCTTGAAAGTCGCCGGTCTTGGTAGCCGTAAAGACCATGTCTCCAGGATGCGATTTCGACGCGGTTTCATTGATCCCCAGCGCCTCGATTAGCAGGCTGTGCGGCACATCGTCGGCGATGAGCCGCAACCGAACCGTTTCTCCCCGCTGTACGGTAATGCTCGAAGGCTCAAAGGCGTATCGATGGGCATGCACTTCAATCACGCGTGCTGGATCCTGGCATAAAACCGGGTAAGAGAGAAGGACAAACGAGAAAACACGGAGCGGCAGGCGGATAACCTTTAACATTCTTTAGTCCCTTTGTCTGGTGGTTTGGATTCGTTGTTGGGCAGGGAGTCGGTGTCGCCGAAGCGAGTCGTCGGCTCCCCGATGGGTTAGTTCAGGAGGTTAAACGTATTCGTGTTGTCGTCGACGAAATAGACGCCGTCGTTCGTCGCAATCAGTCCGAACAAAGCCTCGGCTCCCGGAGGGTTGTCGGAGTTGTTCACCAGCTTCTCGCCAACCTGTTGACCGGTGAACGGGTTCACCTGCACCAGATTGCCGTCTCCGCCATTGGCCGCGATCAGCTGGCGATCCGGCGTGATGGCAAGACCGAGCGGTCCGTTCAGATCTCCGCCGGAAGAAATGGTGAAGCCCTGATCCGACGGAAAGAACCGGAACAACGCGTCCGGAACCGACGCAATGCGGTTGTTTAGAGTGTCGGCTACGTACAGGATTCCGGAAGCTTCATCGAAGGCAACGCCAGTTGGGCCGATGACCAGCGCTACCGGATCAGTACGTTCCGCAAACCCGTCGGCAATGACCGAGCTGTTTAGCAACTGAGGAACGCCGCCCGGAGGCAAAGCCAGCAGCAGACGCAGGACGGTTCCACGATGAACCACCGAACCATTGGCGGCCACCGTCTCATTAAGAACGTTGGTAACAAAGAGAATTGCCAGGTTTCCGCCTTCGACCGCGGTCATATCCCAGGGGCCATTGATGCCATGACCATCGAGTGTCTCCACGACGCGACCCCAGCTGTCGAGGACAATGAGGCATCCGGCTTGCGCCGTGGCCGACGTGCCGTCTGTGGTGGGCAGACTGCCAACGACAACGAATCCGCTGCGCAGAGCCACCAGCGCCGTTGTCAGTCCCACGCCGCCCGGACACGACACTGCCGCGGGATCGAGCTGAGCGAAGAGACTAACCGTCCCGCTCGGCGTGATCTGCACGATCGTGGTGCCCCTTCCCTGGAGATTGTCGCTGTTATTGAAGTTGCTGATCAGGAAATTGCCGGCCCTCAGGGCGCCTTTCGTTACCCGAACGCGCGCCACGCCGTGCGGGTTCACGTCTTTGTTGGCAGGGATGGTGCTGCTCAGCGTCTCAATGTTGCTGAAGTTTGCAACAGAGGGTTGGGCTACACAGGTTCTGTCAGGCGCATCGCCAGTAAGCGGCAGCATCAGAGACAGCGTGCGCGAGAATGGAAATCTCGTCAGAGGCGACATACATTCCTCCACCGCCGGTCTCCCGACAGATGGTCTCAACGTAGAGGTCGCACTGCCCCCAGTTGTCATGCCTGTGTCTCGGCAAAGTAATTTTTCAAAGCGGCGTAGCGGGCGCCATCGACTGTTGTCCTCTGCTTGGCCAGTTCGGCGGCAATATAGCTTTCGATGAGCGAGAGATCAACAATGCGACCGTCGTTGAGCCTGGCATTGCGATGCACTCACTGCCAAAGCTGCGCCCGGCTGATCTCGGCGGTAGCGGCGTCTTCCATTAAGTTGAACAGTGGCACGCAGCCGATGCCGCGCAGCCTCGCTTCTACATAGCCGAGCCCCACGGCAACATTCTGCCGCAGTCCGGCTTCTGTGATCTCGCCATCCGGCACTTGTAACAGGTCAGCGGCCGTGGGGTTGTAGCAGGGCAGCTGCTTTGAAATCTGGTTTGGCTGCGGCATCAGACGATCGAAGATTTCCGCGGGGACGTTCACGGGATATATGCGAATTCAAGACGGCATCCCGCATGTGAACTTCAGATCTTCTCCCGTTTGAGCAGTTCCGTGGCGGAGATGCAGCGGATGGAAGCGTCGAGCAGTTCGACCATGTGAAATGCGGGCATGGCGCTGCAACCTCGGCGGCGCAGACCGCTCATCAATTGCATCAGGCAGCCGGGATTGGCGCTGAGCACTGCTTCGGCGCCGGTGAGGAGAAGGTTGTCCACCTTGCGGTCACCCAGCGCGTTCGCAGGTTCGGGTTCAAGTAGGTTGTAGACTCCGGCGGACCCGCAGCAGAGCGAGCCCTCGGGAATTTCTGCGACCTCAAGGCCGGGAATGGCTGCGAGCAGCCGGCGAGGCTGTTCGCGCACGCCCTGCGCGTGTTGCAAGTGGCAGGCATCATGGTAAGCGACGCGCATCTTGAGCGGGTTGCGCTGGGCGAGTGGCTCGAGTTCGCATAGAATTTCTGAAATGTCACGGCATTTGGCCGAAAAAGCGGCGGCGCGCGCGGCCCACTCGGGGTCATCGCGGAGCAGGTATCCGTATTCCTTCATCGTCGATCCGCAGCCGGCGGAGTTAATGACGATCATGTCGACATTAGCCTTTTCGAAGGAGGCGATCATCCTTTTGGCGAACGAGACAGCGTCAGCTTCAAGGCCCGAGTGAACCATGAGCGCGCCGCAGCAGGGCTGGTCCTGGGGGATGATGACCTCGCACCCTTCGGCAGCGAGAACCCGTGCCGTGGCTGCATTGACATGCGGAAAGAAGACCTGCTGCACGCAGCCCGCCAACATCCCTACGCGGCGTCGCGGCGTCGACTGCGGCTCGATTGTTTCCGGCAATCTTTGAAAAGGTCGTGAAGGAACAGTGGGAAGCAGCGCTTCCATAGCTTGAATGCGCTTAGGCAGAAACCTGAGCAGGCGCGATGAACGAGCCAGGGTTTGAAGACCGGTCTTCTGATAGACCAGCAGGGGCAGCGCCAGCAAGCGCAGCCGCGCTGCGTGCGGAAACGTGGCGAACAGAAGCTTGCGGAAGAGTTGGGCTCCGGCAGGGCGCGGCACGTTGCGCTCGATCTGCGCGCGCGTTGGCTCGATGAGTTTGTTGTACTCCACGCCGGAAGGGCAGGCGGTCATGCAGGCCATGCAACCCAGGCAGTTGTCCATATGTTTGCGGAAGCGGTCGTCGAGCTGGGCCGTGCCTTCGGCGGCTTTCTTGATCATGTAGATGCGGCCACGCGGCGAGTCCATCTCTTCGCCCCAGAGCACATACGTGGGGCACGCGGGCAAACAGAAGCCACAATGAACGCAGTCGTCAATGTGTTCGCGCTCTGGCGGATGATGGGCGTCGAAACTGGATGGCAGGTGCGGATCCTGGACCGTAGCGTGCGTCATAGATATCAAATGTCTCCGACGAACCGGCCGGGGTTGAGGATTCGGTTGGGATCGAAGCGGCGCTTGATTTCCCGCATCAGCGGAAGCGCATTGGAGTCGCAGCCCCAGACGTCGAAGCGCCCGCGAAGCGAATCTGGAAACTGCAGGGCCACGACACTGCCGCCGTTCTCACGCAGACGCATGCGGAGCGCGCCAATCAAGTCTGGAACGACACCGGGTGCAGGAGCGAGCGCGACCGACATCAGGCCCGGGGCCTGAGCTGCAATTGCGATCTCCGCGCCGTGAGCGCCTGCCCACTGTTGCTGCTCGGCGATGAGAGCGCAGATTTCGGTAGGCAAAGAAGATATTTTCAGCACAGTGGCGACAGGTGTGTCGAAGATCTGCTGGCGCGCAGTCCATACGGCGGGACCGGATTCCGATAGCGGAAGATTGCCAAAGATTTTCTCGAGCCGGTTTACATTCTTCGGTCCGGATTCGGGTCGCGAAACGATGCGCACGTCGAGCCAGCAAGCATCGCCGGTGGCGCGTATCTGAACCGAGGATAGAGCAAGCTGAGAATCGAGCAAGGTCCGCAGAGGCTCTTTAAGCTGCGCCGGCGCTGGCGCGGAAACCGTCCAGGTGCGCGTGGTCTCTTCGCACGGATGCAGCCGGAAGTTGATCTCGGTGATGATCCCGAGCGTGCCAAAGCTGCCGGTCATCAGTTTGTGGAGGTCGTAGCCGGCGACGTTCTTGACGACCTTGCCGCCACTCTTCGCGATAGTGCCATCGGCAAGCACGACGGTCACGCCCAGGACCAGGTCGCGGAGGCTGCCGTACTTCAGGCGCAGCGAGCCGCTGTCGTTTGTAGCCACGATGCCGCCCACCGTGGAGCGCTCCGGCCACAATGGATCGAGTGCGATCATCTGGCGGTGCTGCGCGAGAGTGGATTGCAGCTTGTCCCACGTGCAGCCGGCTTCGACCGTGCAGGTCATGTCTTGCCAGGAGTGTTCGCGCACGGCGTTCATGCGCTCCAGGTTGATAAGAATGTCAGGGGCCACGGGATTACCCCAACTGAGCTTTGTGTTGCTGACTGTGGGTGTAACGGCGAGACTGTTTTCGTTGGCGAAGGTCAGAATCCGGGCAATCTGCCCCGCGTCTGCAGGCGCTACGCGGATGGTTTCACCGAAGATACGGGTGTGCTCCGCGCCGGCGATGGAGGCCAGTTGCGCCAGGCCCTGTTCAAGAGTGACGGCTGCGGTAGTCATTAGAAGAACTCCGCTATGCCGGCGGTTTCGAGCGGGTGAGGCACATAGGGACCTGGTTTTTCCGCGCACAGGCGCGGGCGCGGGAACACCTTGTCGGGATTCGCCAGCCCATCGCAATCAAAGGCGCAGCGCACGCGCTGCATGGTGTCGAGGTCAGGCTCAGCGAACATGTAGCCAAGGGCTTGCTGTTTTTCTTTGCCTACTCCATGTTCACCGGTAATGGAGCCGCCGCGATCCACGCAGAGATGAAGAATGCGGTAGGAGAGATCGAGTGCTGTCTCCTCCTGACCAGGAATCGAGCGGTCGTAGAGCACAAGCGGGTGCAGGTTGCCGTCGCCAGCATGAAAGACGTTGGCCACGCGCAGTCCCACGGCTGTAGCCATGCGCTCGATTTCATCCAACACGTCTGGCAGAGAGGTGCGGGGAATGACGCCGTCCTGCACAATGTAGTTGGGCGAGATGCGTCCCATGGCTGCGAAGGCGGCTTTGCGGCCCTTCCACACCAGAGCGCGTTCGCTCTCCGATTGCGCGACGCGGATTTCAGAAGCGCCGTTTTTCGCGCAGAATGCCCGCACTTCGCACATCAGCGCGTCCACCTCGCCGGCCGGTCCGTCCAGTTCGACCAGGAGCAGGCCGCCGCACATTGGATAATGGGCATGGACCGCGGCTTCGGCGGCTTCGATGGCAAGCGTGTCCATGATTTCCAGTGCGGCAGGCAACATGCCGGCCGCAATAATGTCGCTGACCGTCTGGCCGGCCAGCCGCGGCGAAGCAAAGGCAGCGAGCAACGTCTGACACTCTTCGGGGCGTTTGACGATACGGAGCGCGATCTTAGTGGCTATGCCGAGCGTTCCTTCTGAGCCGACGAAGACCCCCGCAAGATCGTAGCCGGGAGCGTCCGGAGCATGCGAGCCGAGCGAGATGAGGTCGCCATTGGGAAGCACGACTTCAAGAGCCAGCGTGTGGGTGACGGTGAAACCGTACTTAAGGCAATGCGCGCCGCCGGCGTTTTCTGCGATGTTCCCGCCGATAGTGCATACCGATTGCGAAGACGGATCCGGCGCGTAGAAATACCCCTGGGCGGCGACGCGCTGCGTGATATGTGCGTTGATCACGCCGGGCTCAACGACAACCAAATGGTTGGGGATGTCGACTTTGAGAATGCCATTCATGCGCGCCAGGCTGATGACGATGCCGCCGGCCGCAGGAAGCGCGCCGCCGCTGAGTCCCGTTCCCGCGCCGCGGCTGACGAAGGGAATTTTGTGGCGCGCGCACACGCGAACAACATCCTGGACTTGCTGCGTGGTGCGCGGGAGAACTACGGCCTCGGGAAGGACGCGAAAATTGGTGAGGCCGTCGCACTCGTAGGTCTGCAGTTGGTTAGCCGCAGTAATAATACCGTCGTCTCCGACGATGTTTTGCAGTTCGGCGATGTAATTGCGCACGGGCACTGTGCACCTAGAGTAGCGAATAGA
The DNA here is from genome assembly GCA_030049955.1 of Acidobacteriaceae bacterium. The sequence continues at coordinate 1,613 of JASIJX010000046.1, read as the reverse complement.
AAGCATGATGGAAAGGCTTCTCCTGCATTAGGAGAATCCCCAAGAGCGAAAGACACGATTCGCAACGTGTCGGCATCAATGGTGAATGTCTTGCCAGGGTAGGGCTGCTGGAGATGAATGACCGCGCGCGGAAAGACCGGACTGACCAACTCGTATGCCAGGCTGGCAGTGGCCGCAGCCATCTGTCTTCGCCGAGCGCCATCACTTCAAGTCACTGGCTTCTCGGTTCATCGACGACAGAGCCACTCATTCCCTCGTTATTCTGTCCGGGCCGGTTCTCCGCCCTCACGGCTTGCAACCTCTTCACGACTTGATCGGCCTTGTCCTTCTCGCCGAGTGAAGCGTACGCCTTGGCCAACTGGAAATAGGCATTCTCGAGGCGTGGATTGTCCTGGATCGCCGCAAGGAGATGGCCCACGGCGTCTTCTGGATGATGTTCCTCAAGCAGTATCCTTCCCATCTCGCATTGCGCAGGCGCGTAGTGGCTGTCGGCTGTCAGCGCCTGTTCAAGCGCTCTCAGCTCGCCGCCATCATCCTGTTTTGATCGCAGCGCTAACGCAAGCTGATAGTAGGTTCGAGGTTGTTCAGGAGCGAGCCCGATTGACAGGCGATATTCGCTAATCGCGCCATCCACATCACCCGTTCTAAACAGCACATTGCCCAACAGGTAGTGTGCCTGATACATCCTGGGATTCAGAGAAATTGCGCGTTCGAGATCCTTGCGGGCCGCAGAGTAGATCGACGCGTCAAATTCGCTTTCAGCCAGCGTCACGAAAAACTCCGCGGAATCGGCGAACCTGTCTCTTTTGTTTCCAAGAAGGCGGTTAACATCCGGGTAACGCCCCTGCATCTGCAAAGTGTTGGCCAGCAGCAGCAGAGAATGCACAGATGGATAGTATTTGTAGTCTTGCTCAGCGATCGTCTGCGCCCGAAGAGGCTGATTGGCCGCAAGGTACACAAGTATCGCCATTTCCATCTCCTGCTCCGGTGTTTTCGCAGTTGCTTGGAAATGAGCCAGGGCTTTCACGGCCTGGTCCTTATCGCCGCTGGCGAGGTAGTCGCGAGCCAGAGATGCTGCAACGCTGTTATTCGAGGGCCAAACAGAATGCGCACGCCGCAAGACAGCCGTCGCTTCGGACTCATCACCCTGCCCCTCGAAGGCCGCCGCAAGCAAGAGGCTGGCCCGCGGATCACAATTCATTTCCGAAAGCGGTTGCAGCAGAGCAGCCGCGTCTTGATAGCCCGATCGGCTCATCAATTGGCTGGCTTTACCCAGGGCCGCATCCAGATCATCCTGCGCGGGACAGTTCTTATTGAGAACTGGATGGGCCTGCGGTGCTGATCCAACACCCCACACTCCTTCGGCCGCTGAGCCGGCAGGAAAGCAACCCGCCGCAAGGGCGAAGAAAAGAGTGGGTTTCCGCAACAGGCCCATCTGCAGTGGCGACATAAGATTAGAAAGTGAACCGCATGCTCAGTTGAATCTCCCGAGCCGGATAAGCGCTGGAAACATCACCAAAGTTGGTCGCAAGATCGTAAGTGCTGACGGTTTGGAAGTTGACGCGATTGAAGGTATTAAAGAAGTCTGCGCGGAAGCTCAGGTTCGTCTGCTC
>JASIJX010000399.1 GCA_030049955.1 Acidobacteriaceae bacterium | reverse complement strand
TTCAAGCAGAACATCGAGGCGGAAGCGGAAGACCAGGTGCGGCGGTTGCGCAACCACCCAAGCATCGTCATCTGGTGCGGCAACAACGAAACAGAAGAGGCGCTCAATTGGGGTAGTCGCGGGTCGCTCCCACTCGATGTAAAGTTTCAGATGTGGCAGGATTACCTCACCGAGTTCAGCGGCATTCTGAATCGCGTGGTCGAGCGATTGGATGCCGAAACTCCCTACTGGCCCAGCTCGCCCAGTTCCGACTATGAGGAATTGAGCGATAAATTCCAGTCCGGCGATGCGCACGTGTGGGATGTGTGGCACGGGCGCGTCCCATTCTCAACTTACGAGACCCATCATCCGCGCTTCGTCACTGAGTACGGCTTCCAGTCTTTCCCGGAGATGCGCACTATTGAGAGCTTCACCGCACCGGAGGATCGAACCAGCATCTTTACGCCCGTGATGCTGGCGCACCAGAAGAACGATGAAGGCAATTCCATCATCCACGATTACATGCTCCGCGATTATCCCGAGCCGAAGGACTTTGCCAGCTTTCTCTATGTCAGTCAGGTGCTGCAGGCCGAGGGAATCAAGATCGGCGCCGAGCACTTCCGGCGCAGCCGCCCGGAGACGATGGGCTCAATCTTCTGGCAATTGAATGACTGCTGGCCGGTGGCGTCGTGGTCTTCGATCGACTACTACGGCCGCTGGAAGGCGCTGCAGTATTACGCGCGGCGTTTCTACGCGCCGATTCTGGTTTCGCCGCATGTGGAAGACGGCATGATGCGCGTGTACATCGTTTCGGATCGCACGGAAGCGCAGAAGGCTATGCTGCATGTGCGCCTCATGGACTTCGACGGCAAGGTGCTGCTCGAAGACAGCCGTTCCGTTGACGTGACCCCGCTTGCAAGCGAAGTCTATCTCGAGTGGCCGCTCGAGAAGCTATCCACGGCCAGCGATCTGTCGCGTGTCTTCGTTGTCGCAGACCTGAGCGGGCCGGATGGCGGCGCCATATCGAGGAATCTGATTTATCTGGAGCCCACCAAGCAGGTGCACTTGAAACCTGCAACGCTCACAGTGGATGCTACCGCTGAATCTGCAACCAGCAGCTCAGGTTCAGCCGCGCCTGGGCAGAACACCTACGCCATCAGGATCGCCTCGCCCGTCCTCGCACGCGACATCTATCTTTCGTTCGGTAATCTCGACGTGCAACTGTCAGATAATTACTTCGATCTTTTGCCGGGCGAGACACGGACCGTCAACGTGACCACTGCTGCGCCGCTTGCCGACCTGAAAGCGCAGATGAAAGTCATCTCTCTCACCGATGCGTTTCCGCCTGGCGCGATGGGTGAGGCGGCTGTCGCTGCGAAGTAACAGATGCTGGCGCTTCGGGCCGTGCAATCGGCTCCGCAGCGCGCATTGCTCAGGCTGCGGTTGGCTGGCAGGCCGTCAGGGCGCGGTACTTCCGGAACATGTTCATGCGCCAGCGCAGGATCATTCCGAAAGCCAGGATGAAGAAGAGCCCTCCGGTCTGCTCGATCGAAAGAATCGCATCGAAATAGCCGCGCGCCAGATAACGGATGGCGGCCAGCGCGATGACCACGGTAAAGAATGCGCCCGAGCGCTTCATCATGATCACGTCGCCGGTGCGTTCGAGCGACGAGGTGATCAGCAGCGGATACGCAAGTGCGATGGCGCCGATGAGGAATGCGCCAATGGCCCAGGTGATGGGAACGCGAAAAGCCGGGACGATAAACATCGAGAATCCCGTGGCCATGCCGACGGGAGGAATCAGAATCTTGCGGACGGTAACCGCGGTGCGGCCCTCGCGCACGCGCCACACCAGCACTCCTGCGAGTCCGGCCACCGAGGCAACAAGGGTGAAGGTGAGAGGAATATGCACGATTCAAAACCTCCGGCAGCGGCTATCTATTTCTATTTTTTGCTGCAAACGGCGCAGTAAATGCGTCTCTATCAAGCATAACGGTTTCGCTGTGCCGCAGTCGAGCGCGCATGGAGACAGCTGCAAGTTGCGCCTCTAGCGCGAGATGCGGCCAAACAGGAGCGCTTCTGTTAAGCCTTTTCCATTGCCAGCGCGATTCCCTGGCCCACGCCAATGCACATGGTGGCGAGCGCGCGCTTTCCGCCAAACTTTTGCAAATGGTGCGCGGCAGTCAGCGCCAGGCGGGCGCCGCTCATGCCCAGCGGATGCCCCAGTGCAATAGCGCCGCCGGCCGGATTCACATTCTCTGCATCTTCCGGCACGCCAAGCTTTCGGAGGCAGGCAAGCGCCTGGCTGGCAAATGCCTCGTTCAACTCAATCCAGTCAAAGTCTTCAAGAGTGAGTTTGAGCTGCGCCAGCAGCTTGCGGGTCGCAGGAACGGGCCCAATGCCCATCACCCGCGGCGGCACACCCGCAACAGCCATGCCGAGAATGCGTGCGCGTGGCGTGAGACTGTGCGCGCGGACTGCGTCTTCCGACGCCAGAATCATCGCCGCCGCGCCATCGTTGATCCCGGATGCGTTGCCGGCGGTGACGGTGCCTGTTGGCTGCAGCGGCTTGAGCCGTGCCAGAGCTTCGAGCGTGGTGTTGGAGCGCGGGTGCTCGTCGCGGCACACGCAAGTGATGCCTTCGCGAGTTCGCACCGGCACTGGGATAATTTCCTCAGCGAAAAATCCATTCGAGTACGCCTTTGCCGCGCGCATCTGGCTGCGATAAGCGAACTCATCCTGCCGTAATCGCTCCACGGCGAACTCCCGCGCCACATTATCGCCAGTCTCCGGCATGGAATCGGTCCCGTATAGCTCTCGCATCCGCGAGTTCACAAATCTCCAGCCTATTGTCGTATCGAAGATCTCAGCATTGCGCTGGAACGGCTCCTCAGACTTGCCCATCACCAGAGGAGCGCGCGACATTGACTCAACTCCACCCGCAATGGCGAATTCAATTTCGCCCAGAGCAATGGCGCGCGCAGCGGTGCCGACTGCATCCAGTCCCGAACCGCATAACCGGTTCACCGTTGCGCCGGAAATTGAGTCGGGAAGCCCGGCAAGCAGCAGCGCCATGCGCGCCACATTGCGGCAATCCTCGCCGGCCTGGTTCGCGCAGCCAAGAATCACGTCATCGAGCTGCGCCCAATCCACGTTCGTATTGCGCGCAATGAGCGCGTGAATTGGAATGGCGGCCAGATCGTCTGCGCGCACGCTGGCCAGCGCCCCGCCATAGCGGCCGATGGGCGTTCGCACGGCATCGCAAAGAAAGACAGGTCTCATGCGGCTCCTTCAAAAGCGAATCATGGCCAGCATTCGTTCTGCGATTTCCTGAACTCCAGGCAGCACAACTTCCATCAGCGCCACATTGTAGGGCAGCGGAATATCCGGCACTGCCATGCGCTCCACCGGCGCGTCGAGTTGAAGAAAAGCCTCGCGGCTCACAACTGCTGCAATCTCGGCGCCGAATCCCGCCGTCAGCGTATCCTCGTGCACGATGAGGCAGCGGCAGGTGCGTGCCACAGATGCGAGCACAGCCGCCCGGTCCCACGGAGCAATCGTGCGCAGGTCGAGAATTTCGACAGAGGCGCCGGATTGCGCGGCGGCCTGGACGCAGCGCTCTACCATCGCTCCCCACGTCACCACCGTCAGCTCAGTGCCGCTCTGCACGGTCTTCGCCAAACCCAGGGGTAGCACGAAATCATCGCCGGGATACGGCCGGCGCGCGGACGCGGCATCGAGCAGCGCGCGGTGTTCGAAAAAGATGGTGGGGTTGGTGCTCCGCATTGCGGCACGCAATAGGCCTGTTGCGTCTTCCGCGTTTGACGGGTATGCGAGCTGCCAGCCAATTGCGTGCGCAAACGTAACTTCGCTTGAAACGCTGTGCCACGGGTCGCCGCAGCGCGAGCTGAATCCGCCTGGAATGCGCACGACAATCGGTGCAGTAAAGTGGCCCGCCGTGCGCCAGCGAATTGTGCCGCAGTCGTTCAACTGCTCGGTGGCTGGATCGGCATACTTGCGGAACTGGATCTCGACAACGGGACGCAACCCCGCCAGCGCCATCCCCACTGCATTGCCGACGATTCCTTCTTCCGAAAGGCTCGAGTCGAAGACACGGTCCACTCCGAATTTGCTTTGCAGCCCCATGGTCGCCGTGTGTACGCCGCCCTTTGCGCCCACATCTTCGCCAAAAATAAGCATTCGCGGATTTGCTCTTAATTCCGACTCGAGCGTGCGCCGGATGGCGTCGATCATGTTCGAGCGCGCAGGTTCAGGATGTGGTGCCGTCCCGGACTCTTCGACCGCCGAATCGCATGCGAACACATGGGTCGTAGCATTTCTGCGCGATGGCGCTGGCTCTGCAGCCGCCGCTGCTTCTGCGTAAGCGCGGCTTACCTCTTCGGCAGCCTCGCGCTCGAGTTCGTCCCACTGCCCATTCGAGAGAACATCCGGCACAACGTACCTGCGCAGATTTATCAGCGGGTCCCTTGTCCGCTCAGACTCGATCAACCCAGCCGGCTTGTAGGCCTGCGTGTCCTGGCCGGAGTGGCCGCTGAGGCGCGGCATCGTGAGCCGCAGCAGCACCGGGCCAAAGCCGGATCGAACCCTTGCTACTGCATCGTGTATCGCTGCTGCTGCACCGGCAGGCTCGTCGCTGCCGGCTTCAAGAATGTGCAGCCCCTTAAACGAATGCAGATTCGCAGCGATATTTCCACCCGGAGTCTGCACTGTAGATGGCGCCGAGAGCCCATAGCCGTTATCTTCGATAAAGAAGAGCAGTGGAAGCCTGCGCGTGGTGGCGATATTGAGCGCAGCCCAGAATCCATTTGTGGCTACCGATCCGTCGCCGCCAAGAACGACTGCGATCGAATGTCGATAGTGCTCGTCCTTCAGCGTCTCGTTGTAATAGCGCAGCGCATGCGCCCAGCCGGCTGCCGGTGTGTACTGCGTGCCTACGCCGCCGGCCATCGGCAGCACCAATGGCCCATCCGGGTTTGGAAGGTTAAACACCACACCAATATCGCGGCCGTCGCTGACGCCGCCGGCTTTGGCCATGCCGCTCTTCAGGGCGTCCACGGGGTTTAAGCCCAGAGTGAGAAGCAGTGGCCGCGAGCGGTAGTAGCCGCTGACAGCGTCGTGCGGGTCTGTGAGCAACGTGCCCAGCAGCACCTGGCCCAGTTCGTGGCCGCGCGCGGAAAATTGGTAGTGAATCTGTTTACCCGGAAGCAGCGTCTTCTCTTCAAGATCATCGAGTGCGCGCGAGAGCAGCGCCGTGCGCACCACGCGCAGCCAATCGAATGCCGGCGCCGGCCCACGCTGAATCCGCCTCGGCGTCATGGTCGCGAGATTGGTCTGTCTACTCATCGTCGCTCACCGCTATCCTCGAAGGGCTTCAACAGGCGCGGGCGCTCTCATGACAGTTTCTTTGCTGTGAAGGCGAGCCTCAGCCATCGCCCTGCGGCGCAGCCACGGGGAAGCACGATAATGCCCGTCTCCATACCACGCAGCCAGATGATCGAGCGTCTTAAGGACGTATCCAGGCCCAAGCACATCGGCCCACTCCAGCGGCCCGCGCGGATAATTCACGCCTTTTCGCATGGCCAGATCAATATCTGCGGCTGAGGCCACTCCCTGATTGAGCGCGTCCGCGCCCTCATTGGCTAGCATGGCCACCGTGCGCAGCACGACGAGAGCAGGAACATCGTCGATAATTGAGACCGCGAAACCTGCCGCCTGAAGCAATCCAGTAGTTGAAGCAGCCGCCGTGGCGTCTGCCCCATCGGCGCACGCAATGGCGACTCGCGTTGCATTGCGGTAATCGAGCGCAAGGTCCATTACCACGGCATTTGCTACGGCGTTGGCCGTGGCGCGCTCAGTGGCCGTGCGCCCGTCCGTCATGTAGAGCACGCCGTCATCGCATTCAGCAATTCGACCATCTGCGTGAGGAGCGCGGGAAAAAAAGTGCACGCCGTTCGTACGGAACCGCTCGGCAATCACATCTGCAGGCAGTGAGCCGCCAAAGATTTGCACATCGCGTGGCAAAGGCGCAGGCGCGGCCGTGGATGGATGAGGCCGGGCAATGCCTGCTCCGTAATCATAGAAACCGCGTCCGCTTTTTCGTCCTAATAACCCAGCCTGCACCAGTTCGTACTGCACATGCGAAGGCCTGTAGCGCGGATCGCCATGGAATGCCTCAAACACCGAGCGCGTCACGTCATAATTCACATCGTTGCCGATCAGGTCCATCAGCTCGAACGGTCCCATGCGAAACCCGCCGCACTCGCGCAGAATGGCATCGATTGTGGCGCAGCCGGCGGCTTGCTCCTCGATCAGGCGGAGCGCCTCAGCGTAAAACGGCCGTGCGACGCGATTTACGATAAAGCCCGGCGTAGACCGTGCGAGAACAGGCGTCTTGCCCCAGCAAACTGCCGTGGCGTAAAGCGCATTGGCAACGGCGGCAGATGTTTTTATGCCGCTGACGATCTCTACCAGCGGCATGAGTGGCGCGGGGTTGAAAAAGTGCATGCCCGCAAGTTGTTGCGGCCGTTCGAGCGCTGCAGCAATAGCGGTTACCGAAAGCGAAGAAGTATTCGTAGCTAGCAGTGTTTCGCTGGTTGCGATGTTAGATATCTCGCGAAATAAAGCACGCTTGGCTTCTAGCTCCTCAACAATCGCTTCAATGATTAGTGTGCAGCCACGCAGCGCTTCGAGAGATTCAACGGCCTTCACCCGCCCAATAACAGCGCTACATGCAGCAGATGGCAACCGGCCTTGCTCCTCTAACTTCTCCACTGCATGCGCGATCCGTTCGGCCGCAGCCTTTGCCGCGTCGACCCGTGTGTCGAACAGGCGCACTGAGTGACCCGCCGTCGCCGCCACCTGCGCAATCCCGGCGCCCATGGCGCCTGCGCCGACGACGCCGACAATGGCCTCGGGCGACAACGCTGCGGAGATGTGTGCCTCAGCGGCCATGGAACTCCGGCGTGCGCTTGCCTAGGAAAGCATCCACGCCCTCCCGGTAATCGCGCGTGTTGCCAAGCTCTCGCATCAGATCGCGTTCGCGCATCAATTGCTCCTCGAGCGTGGAATCCGCGCTCGCGTAGATGGCCTGCTTAATACGCGCCAGGCCCAGCGTCGGAGCCATGGCAAGC
>JASIJX010000398.1 GCA_030049955.1 Acidobacteriaceae bacterium | reverse complement strand
AGTCGTGCAAATCGATCATCGGAGGGCACAACTTTCCGCATGGGCCTGCGCCGCCCTGGCCGGCGAGGCGGGCTGTTGCGCCTTTTTCGTCGGCCAGGTAAACCAACGCGAACGGCACGTCCTTGTCGTAGGTGGCGAGCGTTTCGGCCGCATCGGCGCAGGCTTGCTCGGCAGTTTGGGTCTCGGCGGAACGGGAGCCCAGATCGCGGAGAGCAAGTATGCGTCGGTCGCCGACGATCTTCGCGCTGATTTCGTGCACGATGGCGATGATGCCGCCGATGCCGTGCGGGGCTGTGGGGTCTGGCACAGGGCTATAGGAGATGGTGAAATGCGCTTCCTCAGGGAACCCGAAGCGGTAAAGCTCAAGCGGAATATCTTCGACCCACGTAGCTGGGCCACCGTTGAAGGGAATATCGGTAAGTGGGGCGAGAACCGGATACACCTCGGACCAGCACTCGCGGAAAGGCTTGCCGAGAGCCGCGTGCGGATGCTTGTGGCCTAAGACCGGGATATAGGCGTCGTTATAGAGCTGAATGTAGTCCGGACCCCACCAGAGCAGGATGGGAAAGCTATTGTTTAACAGTATCCTGGTCATGGTTTGCAGGGTTGGAGACCAGGTTTCCGGGCTACCGACCGGGGTTGTGGACCAATCAAATGAGCGCATCAGGGCGCCCATTTCGCCGCCGCCTACGAACACCACATCATTTGCCGCGTCCAATTGAGGGAGTTGTTTCACCTGTGATCCTGATCGACAGCGGTCAAGGAAGAAGAAGAAATGTCCAGGTACTGTTCAGTCGCAAACTGACTCTTGCACAGATTTAGCTGCTGCTGGAATCTTTTTCATCCGCGGGAAATATTCGCGCAATGACCAATCACTGATTTGATCTTGGATGCCGAATCGCTGTCGGACGTTGCCTGTTTCCTGCGCACAACGGATGACTGCACGCGTGCATGGGACCGTGCGATATCAGGCCGGGAGCAGGACGCTGAACGTCGATCCGTGCCGCGGCCCGCGCACGGAAGACCGCATCTGAATTTTGCCGCCGTGCTTTTCAACGATCTGCCGGGCGACCCAGAGGCCCAGGCCGGTGCCCACGACGCCTTTGGTGGTGTACAGAGGCTCGAAGATGTGTTCGCGGGATGCCAGAGGGACGCCGCTGCCGTTGTCGGCGACGGTGACGCGCACCGAACGACGGCCGGCTCGGTTCAAGCCGCGGGAGACGCGCATCTTGATGGTGCCTTCTTCGCCGACGGCATCGACGCTGTTCACCAGCAAATTGGAAAAGACCTGGCGCAATTCTCCGCCAATCCCCATGATTTCGGGGTGGGCGCGGAACTGCTTGTCGACGGTGATGTGCTTGTCTGCGATTTTGCGCTTTACCAGATCGACCGCAGAGTTGAGCACCGCATCTACGCTGACCTCGCCGGGGGCGGCGGCCTCGCGATAAAACCCGAGGGCCTGCCGCGTGATGTGAGCTACGCGTCCGAGCTCGGCGTCGGCCTCTTCGAGGTACTCGCGAGCCTGCATGGGGAGTCCCTCGGTATGTTCGGCCAGAAACAGCAGGTTCGTAAGCGCTTCAAGCGGATTGTTGATTTCATGGGAAATGGTTGCAGCCATGCGCCCCAGCGAGGCTAGCCGCTCGTTGCGCAAGAGGGCTTCTCCGGCTGTCTTTCGCTCGGTGGTGTCGATGATGGCGCCGAACCACTTCACAATCTGTCCATTCTCATCGAGCATCGGAACCGCGCGTGAGAGAATCCAGCCGATTGAACCGTCGAAGCGCCGAGCCCGGAGCTCAAGCTCGAAGTTGGACTTTGTGCGGATGGCATGCTCAATGGCCGCGATCATAGATGGCTGTTCTTCAGCGGGAATGTAGCGATCCAGCCAGTCTGGATCGGGGGTAACTATTTTTGCATCTCCGACAAGTGTTTTCCGGCCCTCAAGACGACGCGCTACACTCCAATCCGGGTTCATCTCGTAGATGTAGTCGGAGGTGGCTGCGACGAGGGCGCTTAACTGCGCCTCACTCTGGCGTACCTGGGTATTGATTTCAGAGCGCAGGAACACGGGACAGATGTGATTCTTCATCCAAGACAGGAACTCGCGTGGGGAAAGCCATTTAGCCATGGAACAGTCGGCGCCGGCCCACAATGCACAGGATTTTCCTTCCGCAGGCCGTATGAAGGGCTTTTCGGCGTCCGCTTAACGTAGGATGCTCGCGGACGCCGAAATGGTCTACAGACCATGGCGCCTGGACTTTCTTATACCGAAGTGTCGGGCCGACGCTGGATGCGGATGGTAGGGTAGAACCGATGGAGCTGGCTGCAGCGCAGGTCCTTGGCGAAATTGGCTTGCCCGCGCCTGTGCGCGAGCTTGCGGCGCGTACGTGGGACGTAATTGTGGTGGGCGCAGGGCACAACGGCCTGGCTTGCGCGGCATACCTGGCGCGTGTCGGGCAACGTGTGCTGGTGTTTGAAAGCCGCGAGCGAATTGGCGGGGCGTGCACCATTGAGGAGCCATTTCCTAATGTCCGCATGTCGCCGTGCGCGTATCTGGCCGGACTGCTGCACCCGTTGGTGATTGAAGAGCTGGAGCTGCCGCGGCGCGGCTTCAACTGGACGCCGGCGGTGAATGGACTTTTTGTTCCGTTTCTCGATGGTTCGAGCGTGCAGCTATGGGATGATGACGCGCGCTGTGCTGACGAGGTGCGGCGGCTTGCGCCCGGCGATGTGGATGGCTGGCGGGCGATGAACGATGTGATTCGGCGGCTGCGCGACGCGCTGCGGCCGGAAGGCGCTGGCGATATCTGGATTGGCGAGGCGGCGACCCGGGAGCAGATTGAAGAAAGATTAGGTGCGGACGATGAGGCGCGGTCGCTGTTGTTTGAGTGGTCGATGGCCGAATTTGTCGAGCGCTACCTGCTCGATGAGCGGCTGCAGATTGCGTATCTGGGGCAGGGCGTGATTGGGACGAATGCGAGCCCGTTCGATGCGGGGACGGCGTCGATTCGATTTCATCATGCGTCGGGCCGGCTGGGCGGCATGCCGGGGATGTGGGGCTATGTGCGCGGCGGCATGGGAATGGTGTCGTTCTATATTTGCGATGCGGCGCGCGACGCGGGAGCAGTGGTGGCGGCGGGCGTTCCGGTGGCGCAGATCGTGCCTGGCGAGGGCGTGGTGCTGGAATCGGGCGAGCAAATTCGCGCGGCTCGCGTGGTTTCGAATACCGATCCGCGAGTGACGCTGCGGCTGCTGGGCGCGGCAGCCGATGCGGAGTGGCGCAGGCAGGTGGAGCGGATCCCGATCGAAGGTTGCACGGTGAAGCTGAATGTTCTGCTGCGCGAGCTGCCGGATTTTACGGCGCGGCCGGGAACGAACCAGCCGCACCATTATGGGCAGATCAACACGCCGCTGACGAAAGATGAGTGGAAGGCGGCCTACTCTGCGGCGCGGCGCGGCGAGCTGCCCGAACATCTGTGGTGCGAGATTTACTTCCAGAGCGTGCACGACCGGTCTGTTGCGCTGGATGGGCTGCACACGATGAGCGTCTTTGCCCAGTATGTGCCGTACCGGTTTGCGCGCGGAAGCTGGGATGAGCGAAGGGACGAAGTGCGCACTCTTACGACGCGGTCGCTGGCGCGGTTCTGCTCCAATATCGACGCGGCCGTGGTGGACGCGCAGGTGCTGGGGCCGCCGGACATCGAGCGGAAGGTGGGGCTGACGGGCGGGCATATCTTTCAAGGCGAGTGTCTGCCGGCTTACATGTGGGCTGACCGGCTGAACGCGCGCACGCCGATGCAGGGCGTATATCTGTGCGGAGCTTGCACGCATCCGGGCGGGAGCGTGATCGGCATCAATGGGCGGAATGCGGCGATGGCCGTGCTTAAGGACAGGAAGCTAGAGAGCAAGAATAGGGAATAGAACAGGGGAATAAGAGACTCTTCGGCTTGCTTGCTGGCTCGCTCGCTCCCTGCTTATTGCGGTTCTTCTCGATCCTGACCCTTGGCGTTTTTGTGTTCCTTGAAGTAGGCTTCCTGATCGGCGGTCAGCTTCTTGGTCTGGTCGGCGAGATCGTTGAGGGCGTCGCCGGCGTCGTTGCGCGAAGTCTCGTATGCGAAATCGTTGGGCAGGCCGTGCACGATGGCTTGCCAGCGGGGGACATCCTCGTCCAGACCTTTGAGAGCCTTGCGCATGTCGGCCTTTCGGTCGCCGTACTCGTCCAGATTCGAGGCCAGCTCGTCGACGAGCGCGGCAAAGTCCTGGAGCTCGCCGTCGATCCGGCGTCCGCGGCCGGCTTCGTGCCGCTTGCCCAGGCCTTCGATGGTTTGCGCGTGCTCGTTGGTGAACTTGGCGTAGAGGGCGATGCGCGCGTTCGGATCGATGCCGGCTTCGGCGATCTGCTCCTGTTGCGCTTCGGTCAAAGGATCGCGCTGGTCGCGCTGGGCACGGAGAGTGGACGCGGCGCAGAGGAGCACCAGAGTGGTAAACGCGAGCCAGGCCGGCAGCCAGGCCGAAGGACGAGATCCAACACCGACTTTTGCTCGGGCCACTCCGATGCTCCGATTGGCGATGGCGCTACTTCTGGAAGACTGTCATCATGGCCTCGTCCTGGGCGTCGTTGACCTTGGCGAGGGTTTGCTTCACCACCTGGCGGTCTTCGAAGTCGCTCGCTTTCAGCATTTCATTGAGCCGGAAGGCGGTGTTGCTGAGCAGGATTTCGGCGTTCTTGAGCCGCTTGTCGTTGGTGGCCAGCGAAAGGTGAATCTTGGCGGCCAGGGCCTGAATGCGCTGCAGCAGACCCATTGCCTTGGCCACGTTGCCGGCCGCGTACTGGTGGACGCTCAACTCGGTCATCTGGTGAACGAGCTCGGCGTAGAGAAAGGGTTGCTCGCGCGGCTGAGCCTGGTTGGCCTTGGCTTCGAGAGCCGCGATGCTCTGTTCGTCGGGGACTTTATTGTCGGAGGAATACGCGCACACGGGAACCAAGGTAATGCACAGTGCCAAGAGTGCGGTGACCCGAACCTGAGTCCGCATAAGGATTCTCCTCTTGATGCGGTTCCGACTTAGGCGTGACAGCAATCATAGTCACTCTGACTTCGAACCGCAAGGGGTAAGATGCGGGAAATTGTCAGGGGGGCACGATGCGGGACGGGGGCCGGATTTGCGCTTGCGGCAGCATGAAGATAGCGCGTGGGTTGGTGCGGGGTGCACCACCCTACGGGCAAAGAACGAGCGGGGCCACGGTGGTGCACGGGCAGTTCACGCTGGCGGGTGCGCGGAGGCAACGTTCGGACTTAGCGGAGCGGTGATTTCCTCGCCGCTGCAGCCGGGATGGCCGCAACGGCAGACCAACTCGGTGGCTCCGCCGGCGCCCTCGCAGTGAGCACCACAGTACTTGGAGCCATCGGCGGGAATGCAGTCGCATGCCGGATTGGCGCATTTTTTAGGAGGTTTGGTAGCCATGATCTTCTCTCCTTGCGGGCCGATGCGGGCGGTTGCGCCCTCGACGCCGAGCGATCTTTTCTGCCAAGGCTTTGTTGCCCGGAGAAAAGCCGCTCGAGCGTCTCGATTCTTGGCTGCCCGGGTCTCGACCGCCTCGGAATGGAGCAGAAGCGAAACCGCTGTCACGGACCTTGCAGGTTTGATGCGGGTGCAGAACGGATAGATGTGCAGGTTTAGACCGGCTGGCCGGCTGGCTGGCAGAGCCGCGCGGCCCAGGCGCGGACGGCCGCTGCGCTTACCGGAGCTCCATCTGATTCGCTGGCGGCGAGTTGCACAGCGAGATTGCCGATGGTGGAGCTTTCGGTTTCGCCGATCTCCACCGGCAGGCCGGTTTGCTTTTCGGTCAGCTCAACAAGCAGGCGGTTGCGGTTGGCGCCGCCCAGCATGTGGATGCGGGTGAGCTTGCGTCCGAGCATGCGCTCAAGGCTGGAAATGGCTGAGCCGTAGCGCGCGGCGAGGCTCTCGAAGATGACGCGGGCAAAGAGCGGCTCGTTGCCGGGGGTGTCGGGGATGGGCGCGAATCCGGCGCGCGTGAGCTCGTGATTGATGCGCTGCGGCATTTCGAGCTCGAGCATGAGCGGCTCGGCGTCGACATCGATGATCCCCGCAGCAGAACGGCATGCAGCGGCTTTTTGGACAACGTCTTCGATTGACCAAGGACGCCCCTGCGCGGCCCAGCCATCCATGCACTGCTTGATGAGCCACATGCCGTTGACGAGGGTGTGGAACAGACGGCGCCCTGTAGCGGAGCCGAGATTGGTGTAGCGGGCGTCGAGTGCTTCGCGCGTGGCGACAGGCTCGGTTGCGAGAGTTCCGACCAGTGACCAGGTGCCGGCGCAGAGATAGGCGGCTGAGCTCATGTCGGCGGGAATGCCGGCGATGGCGCTGGCCGTGTCATGGCTGGCGGGCGCGATGATCCGGGTGTCGCGGAAGGCGTCGAGCGCAGTGAGCGGGCCCTTGAGAGGACCAAGGATGGTGCCGGCGGGAACGATGGGTGGGGCTGCTTCGATGGAAAGACCGAGCGCGCGGAAGACTTCGTGATCCCAGTCACAGGTTTTGAGGTTGACGAGGCCAGAGTGGCTGGCGTTCGAGTACTCGGCCAC
>JASIJX010000397.1 GCA_030049955.1 Acidobacteriaceae bacterium | reverse complement strand
CTGCATCCGCGCTTCCTTCATCAACGTCAGCAAAAAGGGTATCGCCTCCTGTTGGGCAGAAGGCTCCATGGTCCTGCTTATCTCGAACGCCCGATGGAGATGCTCCATCGCCTGATTCGGCAAGCCACTCCATAGAAGTGCCTGCGCCATGTCCAGTTGGGGATCGAAATCGTCAGGTGCTAAGTTGACCGCTTCCGTGGCATTGGCCAGCGTGGCCTGCAGGTTCCTGCTCCTGAATGCCCGCTTTGCGCGATAGATATACTCCAGGGCAGAAGCCAAAGGGAAATGGAACGTTCCGTTGTACACGGCAACGCCATTCGTGATGACCGCGTCAGGCTTGCGGTCCATCAAGGACCTGTATGGATCCCGCGCGGTGGTCAGGAATCCCGGTCCATACAGCTCGCTGTAACTGATCAGGACCGGTCCCTCGATCGATTGCGGAACGTCCAGGTCGACCTTATCGACCGTACTGGTCGTGGGAAGCAGATGACAAGGAATTCCGTAGTACGACGGCGCAGCCGCCGGGGCCACCCAGTAGGCGAACCAGCATTGTTTCACATGGTTGGCATCGAGATAAGCCTTTACAGCCTTCAACTGCTGTCCCCAGTCGGACGACGAATCCGACAGATAGCGATGAAGTTGCGATGGTCCGCCCCACAATTCGTTGGCGTAAGGCATGTAGTTCGGAAAACATCTAACAGAACTGCATATGTGCCACAACAAAAGAACGGCAACTGCGATGGCGCCAACACGGCTGCTCCGCGCCAGCTTGACGGCGCCGGCCGCCGCAAAGACCAGCAGAAAGGCAAAGATGGGCAGCACGTGGCGGATGCCGATGTCCAATTGTGTCGTCATGGCCACAGCCAGGTATACGGCAGCGGGAGAGAGCAGAAAGAACACTTCCCGTGGTTGCCGGATCTTACCGCTTGCGGCCATCCAAACTGCGATGGCCAGCAGAATAGCCTCACCTAGCGTGCATTTGATAGCGAGAGCGATCGGAAAGTAGAACCAAACGCCGTGCGAGTAGATCTTGCCAAGAAGAAATGCAGGCCCGCCCTTGCTGACGGTACGCACGTCAACCAGCCCGAAGAGATAGCTTTCCGGCAGCAGATGGAACCTGGCGAAGAAGTGGATCCCGCCGGCTTCAAAGGGAGGCAATTGGCTGCTCGTCTCGGCAAGAGTAGGCATGATCGGATGCATTGCATAGTGGAAGCCGTAGAAGGCCCAAAGGACGACAATGGCGATTACGGAAATTGCACTTATCGCGCCGGCCATGCGCAAACCTTCCCGGCGCACAGAAGGCCGCTGTGTGCTAAATGAGCGCTTCGCGGCCGATGATCTCTTCGTGGTTGATGAGCGCGCTGAGGATCTCCAGCGCAGAACCAATTCTCCAAGCCCCAGCGCGATCAGCATCGGCAGCAGCAGAATGGCGGAGTGCTTGGCCGCGAGCGCCAGACCGGAAGCGACGCCGGCAATCGCCAGCCGTGGTATCGTCGGCTTTTTAACGTACCGGTAAAAGGCGTAAACCGCGGCAAACAACATGCAGGAGACCGCCGCATCCGTCGTCACATACGCACCGTTGGTAAGAATAGTCGGCTCGAAGACAACCAGGGTCATAGCCCAAAGGCCTGCCCCGCGCCCGAACATTTCACTGCCCGCCAGAAAGACGAGAGCCGCTAAGAGCAGAGCAAATATGGAGATGGCCATCCGCGCGCGAAACAGAAGAGTATCGGCCGTGTACTTTCCGCCATTCTGCGGGCCGTTGCCAAACAGGAATTCGCGGCCGCCCATAAAGGCGTCATTTTTGAAGTAGATGTGTCTCCGCGGAGGAGTCTTCAGGTCAAGGAACAGAAGCGGAAGAGCCGCCACCATTTTGGCCATGGGGGGATGTTCGGGATTGATACTGTAATCATGCTGTATAAGCGACATATATCCCGCGTAGAGATGATCTCCCTCATCCCAGGTAACCGACTGCCACCGCACGCTGAAAAAAAGCTGGACCTCCATAAGAACCAGCAACAATAAGGCCGCGGCCGTCACCCAGCGGCCAATGTTCTTCCCAATGTTCTTCATGAAAACGGCTCGCTTCGCGAGCAATGAGGATGCAGGGGCCACGCAGGAAATGGAGCTCATGGTGTCGTCTATAAAACCTCCTCTAAATTGCAAATGCGATGGTCGACACGCTGGGCCATTTGCCGGCAATGCATCTTACTGAGAGTTTTGCAAAAGCCGAATTAGTTTCAGGTTATGAGCAGCGCCCGGATTCCCTCATCCCGCCCAGTTCAAATGTTTCTTAAGAAACTGGAACGTGCCCTGACCATAAATCTCGTGAGGACCGTTGAAGAATTCGATCTCGGTCTCCTCGCCCAGATTCAATTGGTCATAGAACCTGCGAACACGGGCGTATTCGAAAGCAACCTCCTCGTCGATGCTGACAATGTCATGATGGCCGCGCTCGACCATGAACGGGCGGGGCGCCATCAACTCGGCGAGCTCGGCATAGTTGACCGTATTGGCGAAGTTGAACTCATACATGTCGTACTCCTTCAACAGCATGTAACTTTGCGGCGCCAGTACTGTCGTCGTCTTCCAAACCCACTCGTTGAAGTCGCCTGAGCAGATTGAAAGGCAATATCCATCAAGCAGCGGAGGTACCCGGACAGCCGTCTTGCCTCCATAGGAAAGTCCGTAAAAGCCGATCCGTTCCGGGTCGACATACGGGAGTCCCGAGAGCCATTTCAACGTCTGTTCGTGCTGGCCGAGAATGAAGGAAAAGAGCGAGAGCTTGAGAGGATGGCCCATTCGCTGAATGATCCGGAAGCTGTCGCCTCCGATGTATGGGTTCTGCGGAGCGTAAACAATGAACCCCTCGTCGGCGAGCCTGGCGGCAAAGTGATGATAGGCATAATCCTGGGGTCCATATTCGGTGACATCGGTAGGCCGGCTTTCGAGCCCGTGCTGGCAGACCACCACGGGCCGGCGCTCGTCAGCCTTCATATCCTTGGGAAGCAAGAGTATTCCATAGGCAAACACGTCCGGCCACACATCGAGCATTACTTCGTAACCGATGAAACTAGGGGTGTCGTATATCTTGCGACTTTGCGGATTGAGCGGCAAGGTCGGTGACGGCAGCCGGCCTATCACTTCCTCCCATATATAGTCGCGATAGAAAGGCGTTGATTTCTTCCAGGATTGGATCGAACTCGGATCGGCCTTCTGCCAGAACTCCCTTCGTACGTCGGGGGATTTCCGAATGACTGCCTGGGTAAAGTCGACAAGCTGATCGAACTGCTCCTTCATCATGGGACGTGGACAGGCGCTGGAGCTCGACACTGCCGCTGGCTGCGACGGCTTCAGTGATAATGGACGCCTCGCCAGCAATTCAAGAAACGCCTGAAGCGCCGGCGCAGATCCGGGGAGTCTCGAATTCCCTGCCGGGCTGACAAGCCGAAGGTTCTTCTCTACCCCAAGACGCCGATAAAATTCGCGGGCTCGCTCGACTTCCGACTCTACTTCTGCGACGGGTGGCGTTGTCAATACGCCATTCGGGCATGCGCAGTCCTGGTGCACCGCATCGGCTTTTGGTGGGCCAGCGATCTGCGGCCCGATGCTTGTTTCCACAATCAACGCCCGCGGGGCGATCAGACTGGCCAGTTCCGCGTCGCCGAATTCGCGAACCAATCCCCAAACGTCACGATAAATGGGCTCCTTCCATAGGGACTCGCGGGGTTGAAAATAGCCGCTCACCGCAGTTGCGTCGATCCGAGAATCGAGTGCAGCGCTGTAAAGCGCAAGCAAACCACCCTCACCGTAGCCCATAACTCCAATGGGAAGCGCCGACGCTTCGTTCTCCTTCTCAAACCAGTCAATAAATGCCAGCACTTTTTGGACTTCAAAGCCGATGATGTGTCTTCCCGCCTCAAAGCTCATGCGATAGATCCACTCACGATGCGGCATGTTGGTCATGCCAATGCCCGGGATTCCGGAGTACTTGTCATCGCGGTCGATGATGAGCGGCACAACAACCTGAGCGCCGTTTTCAGCCAGGCGCCGCGCGAACTGCGCTTGGCTCGGAACTCCTGGAGCAATGCCGGCGAGCATCTCCGGCGCCCAGTCTGCATCGGGAATGGCAACCACACGCGCTACCGGTTTGTCGTTCGGCTGAAGGAGAAGCCCCGTGGCCCACATTTCACCGGAATCTGCGGTGACCGGAGCAAAGATTTGCGAGCGGATAGCATAAACCTTATATCCGGACGCCTGGGCGATTTCTGGTTGTTCTGAAAACCTGGTCAATAATTCCGGCGCTTGCGGCGCAACCCGCGGATCAACCGCGCCAATAATCTGACGGAATCGCTCCCTATTGGGATCGACAGACTGCGCATAGCGTTGAGGCGAAGAGTAGTCTCGATTCCACAACTGCGCGCGATGGGTCGCCTGCCGATTAGTCTCTGCCAGCAGGAAACGATGTATCCCTTCCACCATCTGCGCAGCGAGATCGCCTTCGGCAGTCAAGGCAGTCGTACCCGAAAGCTGAGGAGCCATAACGTGCGCTTTCGAGCCCTGCTGAGTCATCGGATCGGCGAGAGCTAGGGAAGCTCCCACATCCCCGACACCGGCGGCGAGCGTAGCTAGTATCGAATGGCAAAGAAAATCCCGTCTCTTCAATGGATGTCCCTGTAAATCGGTTCTCATCAAGAACCCGAACTGTTATGACGTGCTCATTCATCCGTATCTGCGCAAGGTTCATGCAGTCGCTTTAAGACACAAAGATGCGCCGATTCCAAAACAAAGCCTGCAGCAATAGAACGATCGTCAGAAGAAATAGCCAAAGGCGACTCCGGAGACACTTGCTTCGGCCGATCACTGACACATCACCTTCGTTGAGGAATGTAGCGCACTGCCTCTGGGGATGTCAATAGTAATTCATATTGACATAATGATTAAAAAGGACTGGAATGGTTTGCTGATGACTCGCCATTCCAGGAAGCGGAGCCTAATTTTCTAGCCGCTCCGGAACAAGACGTACTCTCAAATTCGCGAGCAAATTCTTTAAGGATGACCCCGGCGTAATGAATGTTAATAGACGCTTGCCTTGGGCTAATGGCTCGGCTCTTCAACATCCTCGCCGGCCAACGTGCAATAACATGAGACGAGCGATGGCAATCTGCAACAGACAAGATCAGCCGTCGTCGAGATCGCCGATCTCCCGCGTTGTACGCTCGAAATCGCTATGCTTGCACCTCGTCTTTCTGGGCCTGCTTTTCCTCCTGCCCCTGTTCGTGACCATGCCATCACGGGCGCAGACGCCGACGGTCGCCGTCCCCTCCACTTTTTTGGGAATGATATTCAACAAACAAGGTTCCTGGCCGCTCAACGAACCCATTACCTACGGAATCGACAGACTATGGAATGGGCAAGCTCAGTGGACGGATGTTGAGCCTTCATCGGGCACCTTTGATTGGATCAACCTCGAGACCATGCTCGAGAACGATTACGGTGCTGGCGACACTGTCGCCTTTTACACGATGGACGACACGCCGAACTGGGCCCTGAATCTTACTGGGACCTGTTCGTCGAATCCCGATCAGCCGGCTTGTGACACAGATTGCAATAATTACGGTATCGGTGGCAATACAACGACAATTGGCGCGCCTGGGCAATGCTATCCACCGGCAGATCTAAACCCCGACGGCAGCGGAACCGATCAGACCTGGAAAAACTGGGTAACTGCACTCGCCACCGAGAATGTTG
>JASIJX010000396.1 GCA_030049955.1 Acidobacteriaceae bacterium | reverse complement strand
ATTTCATCCAGAAAGAGCGTGCCGCCGTGGGCAAGCTCGAAGCGGCCGACGCGGTCGGTGCGCGCGTCAGTGAAAGCGCCCTTCACATGCCCAAAGAATTCACTTTCAAAGGTTCCTTCGGGCAAACCGCCGGCGTTCACCGCAACCAATGGCATGCGGGCGCGCGGCGACGCGGCGTGAAGCAGGCGCGCGACGATCTCTTTACCCGTTCCATGCTCGCCGGTGATGAGCACATTGGCATCAGAGGGGCCAACGCGTGCGATCAGTTCAAGTACCGGCTGCATTGACGGGGCGGACGCGACAAACTCCGGCATGCCTTCGGCGCGGAGCAGACGATTCTCAAGTTCGAGCTGACGAGCCCGGCGCAACGCCTGACGCAGTTCCGCGTGGATGCGGACGAGCGAGAGCAGCCGCTCATTTTCCCAGGGTTTCTGGATAAAATCCCGTGCGCCGCGCTTAATGCTTTCGACGGCCAGGTCGATGTTTCCCCACGCCGTCATCACGATTACCGGAAGCCGCGAGTCAAACTCCTGAATGCTGGCCAGCAGGTCAAGGCCTTCGCTGCCGGAAGTGGTGTCGCGCGTATAGTTCAGGTCGATCAACAGCACATCGTACTCGCGCTCGCTCAGAGCCTCCATTAGCAACTGTGGCGATCGCGCGCAGTCTACATCGATGCCCTGTGGCTTAAGCAGTAGCTCGACCGCCTCCAGAATGTGTTGTTGGTCGTCCGCAACCAGAACTCGGATTCTATTTTCATTCGTGGAGATGGTTCGCCTCCACAACTCCTGACTGCGACTCCGGCGACGCGTTTCCGTCGTTCGGGGAACCTGATTTCGCAACTGCGATGGAGATGCCATAGTCGTCGAGAATCGATCCGGTGGCTCGCCGCAGTTCAATGCGAGCCTTCTCATATGCGGTTTCCGCGTCAACCAGTGCTGATTCGGCTTGCGCCAGATCATTATCTGCGGAAAGTGTTTGTTGGTTTGAGCCTGCGCCCAGCTTCTGCTCCTGCTGCATAATGTTCAGCGTCTTCTGAGTCAGGTCGCGCGCCTGGCGCGCCGCTTGCACCCGGCTTGCGCCCTGCTCCAAAGCATAGCGCGCATTCCGGACTTCAATGCGGATTTTCTTTCTCAATTCCTCAAAGTACACCTGTGACTGCCGGTACTCAAGCTCCGTGCGCTCCTGGTCGGCTTTGGCAATCCGATTGCGCAATGGCACGGTCAATTGAATGCCAACCTGATACTCGGGCGCACTATTATCGAAAGCGCTCTCAAGCGCGCCGCCAAAACTCACAGGCAGAGTTGTTGTGACCGCGGGATTGGCATAATTGACGCTTTTCTCTCCGGCGAGGCCGGTACCAGCATATAGGCCATAAACGTTCAACTGCGGCAGCAGCGCATTCCGAGCGGTTTTCCGGCTCAACTTACTGTTCTCGAGACTGAGACTCTGTTCCTGCAGTTCTGGCCGGCTCTTGAGTGCTCTGTCGATCATATTTTCAACCGGCTCAGTGATCGGTTCAATTTGGCTCGCGATATGGTCCGTCGGCACAACCGGCATTTCTTCCAGTTGGGGATCGTCGAGACTCCTGGTAATCGCGTTCTTCATGTAGAGTTCCTGCAGTTCCAGGTTGGTTCGGGCAACTGTAAGATCTTGCTCGCGCTGCGCCAGATCACCTTCGGCCTTCAACACATCCATCTCTGGAATTGCCTGCAGTTCGAGCTGCTTGCGGGCCGTGTTCAGGGTCTCGGTTGCGAACGCTACGGAGCGTTCCTCCACCTGCTCATCGTCATACGCGCTGACGAGATCCCAGTAGATATCGCAGATTTGCGTAACTGTGGCGATCACTTGTGCCTTGAATGCGATGTCTGAAATCTTCTGGTTGGTCTTTGCAATGCGTAGATAGCGCAGATTTGGGCCGAATCCAAAACCCGCGAGCAGCGGTTGCGATACGATTGCCTGCACTTTGGACGTCAGATTCGGGCTGAAAAAATCGTAAATACCATTCGAAGTGCTGCGCGAATTGATCCAGTTCACCTGCAGGCTTCCGCCAGTGGCAAAGTTTTGGTTGTAGTTTACGGATCCTGCGATGGTATTCACCTTGTAGACATTTACGCCTTCCAACTGGAAGTTGGAGAGTTCTTGCTCCGAGTGATCCACCAGGCCCGAGGCGGTGATTACCGGATCGAATCCGGGCACCGGTGTTCCAGTTCCCAAAGTGCTTTGCACGATTCCCGCGGAGCCAGCTCCAGCTCCGCCCGCGCCTGTGCTGGTGCCACCCGCGCCGGTACCCGCCCCGGTGCCACTCGCGCCGCCACCGGGAGTTCCCGTCACCACGCCGGTATTGACGCCACGATCCTGACCGCCCGCGGCCGTGCGCAAAATATCTGCTTGCGCTATAGGCAGATTGTAGCGTGCAATCACAATGTCGAGATTGTTCTCAAGTGCCAGGTCGATCGCGTCGCGCAGAGACAGGTAAAGCTTGCCGTCGCGGATCAGCGTGTCAAGTCGCGGAGAGTTTGCCATATTGGGTGGAGGCACAGTGACGCCGCGATAAGCGTCAAGCGGATTCAGCGAGCGATGCTGCAACTGATACCAGGGAATCCGATTTTGCGCGCCAGAGATTGGCGCGGCCCCTACCGTGCTCTGAACGGATGCCGGCGCAGTGGGTGGTGCAGCCAAGGCGAAATTTGCCTCCAAAAGAAGAATCATCGCCGCGCCGGTAATGCGTTTCAGAAAACTCCTATCATGACTCACGGATGACCATCCTTGGTTCGCTGAGCGCGGTGCATCGATCACCTGGCTCACCTCGTCCCTGCGGCAATTTGGCCTGCGATGCTTTCGTCGCGCACGATCCATCCGTCGCGCAATTCGATCAAGCGGTTACCGTACTGTGCGTTGGATTCAGAGTGTGTTACCTGCACTATGGTCGTCCCCTCCTGATTGAGTTCACAAAACATCTGCATGATCTCCTGGCCCTGCGTGGAGTGCAGGTTGCCGGTCGGTTCGTCGGCCAAAAGCAATGCAGGAGCGTGCACCACGGCGCGAGCGATACCGACCAATTGCTGCTGCCCGCCGGAAAGCTGCGAAGGGAACAGATCTTTTTTTGCCGTCATCTGGAAACGGTCGAGAATATCGGCGACTAATCCCTGGCGCACCCTAACCGGTAGGTCCTTGTACGAGAGCGGCAGGTCGATATTTTCGGCCACCGTAAGATCATCGAGTAGGTGGTAGCTCTGGAAAACCATGCCGATGCGCTGACGTGCAAAGTCGGCGCGCTGCTTACGGTTGTAGTCGTGTAACGGTACCTCATCGAACTGATACTCGCCCTGCCAGCCGTCATCGAGCAGAGCAAGCACGTTTAAGAGCGACGATTTTCCTGCTCCCGACGGCCCCATGATCGTGACAAAGTCTCCTCTACGAATGGTGAGGCCGACGCGGCGCAGCACCCATTCCTCGGTATGACCGGCTTTGTAACTTCGTTCGATGTTACTCAGTTCAATCATGACGCTCACCACACCCCGGTCAATGCTGTGTTTGTTTTTGTCAGTGTCACTCTGTCCGCAATGCCTGCATTGGCTCGATCGAAGCGGCGCGCCGCGCGGGAATGAAGGCTGCGGCAGCCGCGAAGATCACCAGCAACAGCGGCGCTCCGGCAAGGGCAGTCGGATCATAGCTGTCTACGTTGTAGAGCAGGACTTTCATTAGGTAGCCGACATAAAGCGCGGCCGGAATACCCAGCACGAGGCCGACCAAAATTTGCCAGAGAGCGCCGCGCATCACCATGTTGACCACGCTCGGCCGAGTCGCGCCCAGGGCCATGCGAATTCCGATCTCGCCTGTGCGCCGTGCCACAAAATAGGACATCACTCCATACAGACCGACCGAGGCGAGCACCAATGCCAGCAATCCGAAAAGTCCGGTCAGGCGAGACACCAGCCGTTCCTGATTGAAGTTGCCTGCCAACTGATTGCTGAAAGAGCGCAGGTCGCTCACCGTAAGATTGGGATCGATGCCGGCAAACGTGTTGCGAACAAGCGCGTCCACATTTGGCGGTGCTGCATGAAAATTGAGAATCATCGCGTTCACAAACATTGACCGCGTCTCGCCGCGAGCCAATCCCTGATCCTTGTAGTCCATATACTGCTGTGTGAGCGGGCGCAGAAACACTGGATGAACATTCTCGTGCGAATACTGCAGATTCATCTTGAAGTCGCGGAATACGCCCACGATTTCAAAGCTCCCGGAGTACTCTGGCATGGCTTGGCCGAATCTTCTGCCAATGGGGTCCTGATTGGAGAAGAATTTTTTCGCGAAGGCTTCGTTCACAAGGGCCACTTCCGGAGATGTGGCTGTGTCCTGCTCCGTGAATCCGCGGCCGCGCACGATCGGGACGCCGATGGTATCGAGAAAATGCGTATCCACACGGTCCCATGTCGAGTCGCAGTCCTGGCCGTGCTGCGGCGCGGGATGCCCCTGCTGGATCACGCAATCGCTCCAGTTGTCGCCTTCAAGTGGGCTGTAAGTTGCAAGGCTCACGCTGGCGACGCCAGGAAGTGCGGAGAAGCGATCCTGCATTTCGCGATAGAGCGCAGGCAGCTTGTCGATGGTGTAACCCGCTCCCTGGGGATCGAAGTGCGCGACGTAGCGATTGGCTGTGACGACGCCGAAGTTCTGGCTCTCCAGGTTGGTGAGCGTCTTGGTCATGAGAATCGCGCCGGCGAGCAGCACCACGGAGAGTGCGGCCTGAAAAACAACCAGCGCTTTTTGTGGCAGCGAAGAGCGGTCGCGCGTGGTCCGGCTCGCGCCTTTTAAAGCCTCAGCCGGTTGAGCATGGAACGAAAGCCATGCCGGTGCCGCGCCGAACAGAACGCCGGTGATAACAGAAATGAGCAAGGCAAAGCCCAGCACTGGCAGCGACGGGCTGGCGCTGATGGGCATATGCCTGGCGTCGGGAAAGACGAGAGCCAGGATCGTGCGGCAGCCGGCGTAAGCCACGATCAGCCCAACCAGGCCTCCCAGGCAGCTCAGGACAATGCTCTCGGTAAGAATCTCGCGCAAGATGCGCCGCCTGCCTGCGCCGAGGGCCGTCCGCAATGCAATGCCGGCGCGGCGCGTTGTGGTGCGCGCCAGCATCAGGTTAGCGATGTTGGCGCAGGCGATAAGCAACACAAGCGTAGAAAGAGCCATGAGCATCCTGAGGCCCTTGCCTGTTTCATCCTGGAGATTCTGGATGCCGCCGCCGCCCGGCGAAAGGACAACGTGCATTCTGGGAATGAGCGCAGCTCCGCCGTTAGCGACCATATCCGGACGCGACAAAAGCCACTGTCGCAACGCAACCGTAAGCTTACTTTCGAGCGCGAGGACGTTAGTGCCCGCATGAACGCGGCCCAGCAAATAGAGCCAGTGTGATTCGGGTTCGTTGAGGATAGCGTCTCCGGCCTCTATATAAGGTTCCGTGTGGAGCGGTATCCAGAAGTCGGGCGGGGTATCGGTGATCCGGTCGCCAAAGAAACCCGGAGGCGCGATACCGATTACGGTGAAGGGCTTTGCCTGAATGTAGATAATTGAATCGAGAATCGAGGGATCGCCGGCATACTCGCCCTGCCATGCTGCATAGCTGAGCACTACGGCTGGAGCTGCTGCCGGTGAGTCATCACCGTCGGAAAAAATGCGTCCCGCGTATGCGTTCACGCCCAGTGTGGAGAAATAGTTTCCGGAGACAAAGTCACCATGCAGAGATTTTGCCAGATCGCTGCCGCGGCGCACGCTCCATGTCCATTGACCCGCCTGGGTTGCGGCAAGCTCCTCGAATTCAGGAGCCGATTGCTTCAGATGCTGATACAAATCGAAGGAAAAGATCGAAAAATCGCCCGTCTGTGAAGCATCTTGCGGGAATCCTCCGTCGACGCAGCACTGGTTTTCATCGCCGATGCGGTAGAGCTGCGCCGGATCGGCCACCGGCAGCGAGCGGAGCAAAATGCCATTCACCAGCGTGAAGATAGCGGTGTTGGCTCCGATGCCTAGCGCCAGCGTCACGATCACGGTGAGCGTAAACCCCGGCGAATTGCGCAAAGAGCGCAGTGCATAGCGCAGATCGCGGACCAGCGTCATTCCGCCTCCACCGCTTCTTCGAGCTCCTTCATCTCCAGCTCGCTGACGACTTTGCCGTCGAATAGATGCAACTCGCGCTGGGCATGGCGCGCAAATCGCGGATCGTGCGTCACCATGCAGATCGTGGATCCCTCGCGGTGCAGATCGCTGAGCAGGCGCATCACCGCTTCGCCATTTTTCGAGTCCAGGTTGCCGGTGGGCTCGTCTGCCAGCAGGATCGATGGAGATCCGGCAAGAGCGCGAGCCACGGCCACGCGCTGTTGCTGGCCGCCGGAAAGCTGCGCCGGATAGTGCCGCATGCGGTGCGCCATGTTCACGCGCTCCAGGGCTTCCTTCACGCGCCGCTTGCGCTCCGCTGATGTCATTCCCGAGCGATAGGTCAGCGGCAGCTCGACGTTCTCTTCGACGGTCAGGTCGCCAATCAGATTAAAGCTCTGAAAGATGAACCCGATCTCCTGATTGCGAATGCGCGAGCGCTCACTGAAGCTCAGGTTCTCCACAGGTTTTCCATTGAGTAAATATCGCCCTCGGGTGGGCGTATCGAGCAGGCCGAGAATTGAAAGCAGCGTGGACTTGCCGCAGCCCGACGGACCGGACATAGCCACATACTCGCCCCGCTCGATGGTCAGGTGAACGCCAGAGAGGGCGTGCGTCTCTACTTCGTCGGTGTAGAAGACCTTGGTGAGGTCCTCAATATCGATCAGCCTGCCATTTGCTGCCATTGTGTCTCTCCTCACTGCCAGTTGTGCGTCTGTCTAGTCCAGCCGTATGCGATCCACATTATCCCAGCGCGACATATCGGAAAGGATCACGGTGTCGCCTTCTTTCAGGCCGTCGAGCACCTGAATCTCGTTCACAGAGGCGCGGCCGACCCTTACCGGTACGCGTGTGGCTCCGTTGCCATCGGCATCCACCTTGAACAGGCTGAGCGTGGAGTCTTCATTGCCCAGCGCCGGC
>JASIJX010000395.1 GCA_030049955.1 Acidobacteriaceae bacterium | reverse complement strand
CGTCATGTCGGCAAAAATCTTCTCGGCCGTCGTCAGATATTCGCGCTTGCCGGTCAGGTCGTAGGCATCGATCCATGCCAGCGCCCACCAGCCCTCATCGTCGTAAAAGGTGTTGAGGAAATTCGCGTGCGCCTTCTGCTCGAAAGTGCTCTCGAAGACCGGGTAATAAGCCTGCGAATGCGCCGCTCGCGAAAAATCGACGAGCACTGTCAGCGAGTTGGCATCATTCCACCATCCGCCCCACAGACCCGTCTTGGCGTTGTACCACTGCTGCAAGCGGTTGGCCCCGAGCTGCACGTCTGCTAATTCCACGCGCTTGCTCTTCGCCCGCTCGTTCTTCACGCGGTTGTCCGCGCGCGCTCCGGCAACAGCAACAATGCAAAAGGCGATTGCCGCGACCAAAAGCAGCGGGAAAGAGCGCACGGCAGAGTGGCTTTTTGACATCGTTGTCACCAATCCTACCGGTACATCTCGCTTCTGGCAAATTGATTATTCCTTCAATGAAATTGAGCTATCGCTTTCCTCGCCCGTTCACGTTCTTCTTCAAAACCGCGCCAGCTCCGTCTGCGCGCGGTCAAAGTCCTCCGGAACCCCGATATCCAGGAAATACCCGCTCACGGTGAACGCCGCCGGCCGCAGCTCACTCACGCGCGGCGTCAGAACCTGCTTCTCAAAGGAAAACCTGCCCTCGAGCTCCGCAGGCCACTCGAAATCATGATTCAAAACGTAAGCGCCGGCGTTGATCCAACCTGCACCCTTCCGGCCTTTCTCTTGGAACCCGATAACGTGCCGATCGCTCACCACTACCCCGCCATACCGCGCAACATCATCCTGCCAGGCAACGGCCATCGTCATCGCCGCGTCTTCGGTGCGATGGAAGCGCATCATCGCCGCATAATCCGCCTCAAGAAACGTATCGCCGTTCAGAACCAGCACTGCATCTTCGCGCGCCAGCGCCAGCGCTTTGCGAATCGCGCCGCCCGTGCCCAGCGGCATCTCTTCGATGGCGTAACCAATTCGCATGCCGCCGTACGATTGCCCAAAGTGATCGCGGATAACCGCGTGCAGATGGCCCACCGAAAGCAGCACGCGCGTGCACCCTGCTTCCTTGAGCTGATTGAGCAAAATCTGCAGAAAAGGACGGCCCGCAACAGGCGCCATCGGCTTGGGCACGCCGCTCAGCCTGCTGGCCAGCCGCGTTCCCAGGCCCCCGGCGAGAATAATCGCTTCCATTGCGATCAGCCCTTTGCCCCGCCGGAAGTAGCCGCACCGCGCCCAAAGTAAGCCCGCTCCGCCAGCATGCAAAAAATGTGCTCAAGCGCCAGGTGTCCCTGCTGAATGTACATGGTCACGTCAGAAGGAACCGAAATCAGGTAATCGCACAGCGGCGGCATCGCTCCGCCTGCGCCGCCCGTCAACCCGATGGTCGCAATGCCCATCTCGCGGCAAAGCTCCAGCGCGCGCAGAATATTCGGCGAACGGCCAGAGGTCGAAATACCCATGAACACGTCGCCCTTCTGCCCCAGCGCCTCAATCTGCCGCGCAAAGCTGCGCTCGAACCCGTAATCGTTCCCGATCGCCGTCAGAATCGACGTGTCCGTGGTTAGCGCCACAGCGCGCATCGCCGGCCGGTTTTCCACTAGGCGGCTCACAAACTCTGCGGCCAGGTGCTGCGCATCGGCTGCGCTGCCGCCGTTGCCGGCCGTCATCAGCTTGCGTCCCGCGCGCATGGCCTCTGCTGTAGCTTCCGCGGCACGCTTCAGCGTCTCGTGGATCGCCGCGTCGCGCTCGACCGCCTGCAGGACTCGAATCCCCTCGGCGAGAACCTGGCGCACCGGCTCCGTCTCCGGCTTCGTCTTGGGTTTCGTCCCCAGTTTCGTCACGGCACTCTCCATGCCTGCACCCCGCCCGCCGTAAAGTGGCACCCATACGACGTTCCGCCCTGGTGCTGCGCATGCAGCGCCGCCGCCACCTTGTCCTTCTGGATGGGGTCGGCCAGGAACATCATAAATCCGCCGCCGCCCGCCCCCGAGATCCTCGCGCAATACGCTCCAGCTTCCATCGCGCACGCGTACAGCCGCTCGATATGCTCATTGCTGATCTTGCTGGCCATGCGCTTCTTCGACTCCCAGCTATTGCGCAGCACCTCGTGCAAACGCTGGAAATCCCCGCGCAGCAGGCACTCCTTCATGCGGAAAGCCTCCTGCTTGATCGCATGCATCGCCGCCAGCGCCATCTCGTTCCGGTTCGTCACATTCCGCGATTGCTCTTCGATAATCTCCGCCGAGGTCCGCGAATTGCCGGTGAAATAGAGCAGCAGCGAAGCTTCAAGCTCTGAAACCACCCACTCCTTCACGCGCAGCGGATTCACCAGCACGCCGCCGTTCGCGCCAAACTCCATAAAGTTGAAGCCGCCGAAGGCCGCGGCATATTGGTCCTGCCTGCCGCCCTGTAATCCAGCCTCTTCGCGCTCGATGACGTATGCCGTGTGCGCCAGCTCATACTCGCCCAGCGGCAGGTTCAGCCACTCCACGTACGCCTTGAGCATTGCAACAACCAGCGTCGACGAAGAACCCAGTCCCGAGCCTGCCGGAACATCCACGCGCGTGCTCATGCGCAGGCTCAACGGCTTGCCCTGGTTGTAATGCTTCACCACGTGGTTATAAACCGCTTTGAACAGGTCCAGCCGCCCATCCGGTTCGAGCACCGGCGTCGCCTCGTACGAGGCGCTTTCCATAAGGTCCGCGGAAATGAATTCCACTCTGCCGCCGGCTGACCGCTCGAGCGGTTCAAGAACCGCGTACGCGTAATAGTCGATGGTCGCGTTGAGAATGGCGCCGCCGAACTCGTCGCAGTAGGGAGATACATCTGTGCCGCCTCCGGCAAGCCCAAGCCTCAACGGCGCTCTTGATCGAATCAGCATTCCGTATTTGAGAAACCGCTAACAGAAGACCATGCGGCGAGTCGCCGGTCAAGCGACCCAACATCGCCTCTTATCTCACGTTGAGGAGTTTTGAAAGGGCACGACTTCAGCCGTGCCAAAAGCCAGGAGAAATCACTCGGGCTTCAGCCCTGAGGGATGCCTTTTTTAAACTGACACATTAGTCAATAACCGTTGCTCTAAGGATGAGAGCGCCCGGCCGCGCTTGTTGGCAACTGCGGCGCCGCCGGCAGCTCAAACACCTGAACTGCGCCATTATTGATCACAGCCACGCGACGGCCGGACGGAGAAATAGCTACGTTGCCCCCACCGTCGAAGACAGGCGCAGCCGGCGATTCGAAGGCCACTTCGCCGTTTGCATCATTGAACAC
>JASIJX010000394.1 GCA_030049955.1 Acidobacteriaceae bacterium | reverse complement strand
CTGGAGGTTCGGTCCTTCGCTCGCGCAACGCGTCTTTTCCGGATGGCAGTTTTCCGGCGTCGGCGTAATCCAGTCGGGAATCCCTCTCAGCGTCTTTGACAGCAACGCGGGCTCCGTGTACGGACTGCTCAGCGGCGAAGTGCGGGCGCAGCGCACCGGCAGCTCCCCGAAAACGCACGGGGCGATGTTTACCCGCGTCATAAACGGTTACCTCGATCCCGCCGCATTTACCCGCGCTCCGGAAGCGCCATTCGGAACCAGCCTCGCCGATCAGGACTTTGGCGACAGCGGCGTCGGTTTCCTGCGCGGACCGGGCCAGCACAGCATGGACCTGGCGGTAGAGCGCGCGTTCCCTGTGACCGAAACCGGTGCGCTGCGTCTGCGCGCGGAGTTCTTCAATGCCACAAATACTCCGCAATTCGGCAATCCCAACACAAATCTTGGATATGGCGACCCCACGCAGCTGAATCCGGTGGCCAGTCCGTCGTTCGGGCTGATCACGAGCACCGTCACCGCGCCGCGCATTGTTCAGTTCGCGGTGCGGTATGTCTTTTGAGCTTCGGCAGAATATGAGTTACCAAAATTCGCGGAAAGGATGACGCAGCATGAGCGTTCATGCAACGATGATGAATTTCCAGGAGCCTCCGGCGGTGGAAGATCGCTTTCAGGATGAAGCGCCGCCGTTGACCATGAAGGAGACGTTCTTTCCGCTGGGTTTCCCCCTGCTAGTTCGCACCAACTCGAATGAGGTGCTGCGCCAGTGCGCCGGCAAATGGGGAATGTTTGCACGGCGGGTGCACGACCGGCCGATCGAAGCCGATATTCACGTGATCGAGGCTGATTCGCTCGAATGCCCTCCCGCGACGAAGTGCCACTTCATGGGCAACGTGCTCGTGATGGTAGCCGATACCCGGAATGTCTGCATTGTGGATTTTCCTTGGGGCAAGACGCGCATGGTAATCTCGACCGCGGCGTTGCACCATCCCCACTACTTCAATCAGACGTTTCTCGAAGCCGCGGCCGCGTGCCAGCTGAGTACCCGGTTTGTGACGGCAATTCATGCCGCGTGTGTTGTGCTCGATGGACGCGGTGTGCTGTTGTGCGGCGATTCCGGCGCGGGCAAGACATCGCTCTCCTATGCCTGCGCGCGCGCAGGCTGGAAGTTTGTCGCCGATGACACCAGCTATCTTCTCCACAACGAAACCACCCGCCGAGTGATCGGCAATTTCCATCGGGTGCGCTTCCGTCCCTCGGCCGCCGAGCTGTTCCCGGAGATCGCGGATGCCGAGATGACACCGCGGATGTTCGGGAAGCCATCCGTCGAGCTGCGCACGGATTCGATGGAACACGTGCGCACAGCGGACGGCGCGCACGTCGATTTCGTTGTATACCTCAATCGCCGGCATCCTGGCCCGGCTGAGCTGGTTCCATACAGCAAGGACGCGGCGAGGAAATACATGCGGCAGGTGTTGTTTGGCACTCCGGAGACCAAAATCATCCGGTATGCGGCGATCGAACGCATACTGACGGCCGAGGTTCTTGAACTGCGTTATCAGTCGCTCGATCTTGCCGTGCGGAGACTCGAACAGTTGGTCCGCGAGGGGCAGTGATGCCCGACAGCGTTGCGACAAAGCCGCTTCCTGGGCGGCGCCTGTTGGAAGGGTGGGTTCAATACCGGGAGCTCAGCCGCGACTTCTGGACCTTCTTCGTCGCCGCGCTGTTTTACGAGGCCGGCTTTGGCCTGTATTTCTTCCTTTTCAATCTGTACCTGCTGGATTTTCATTTCGACGAGAAGGCCATCGGGCTGATCAACGGAGCGCTCTCTCTGGGTCTGCTTGTGAGCACGTTGCCCGTAGGGCTTTTGAGCCGCAAAATCGGAAACCAGCCGTTGCTGCTGTTCTGTTTTCTCGTTGCCCCAATTCTGGGCGTGTTGCGGACGATGTGGATGTGGGAGCCCGCGCAAATCGGGCTCGCGGCCGTTGCGGGTCTGGTGATGTCCATCTGGACCGTCTGCTTTCTTCCCGTCAGTGCGTCGTTCACTTCCGAGAGCAATCGTACATCGGCCATCGGACTCATCTTTTCTGTTGGGATCGGCGCCACGGCGCTGGGCTCCGGGGTGTCTGGCTATTTTTCGAACTGGGTTGGCGCGCTCAGCCCAGGGTTCGGTCCGGCGGAGGCAAAACGCATCGTTCTCCTCACCTCCTGCGCTGTCGCCGCGCTGGGAACGCTGCCTCTGCTGCGGCTGCCAAATCGCGGTCCAGCCCCGCAGGCCGGACCTGCGCCGCGCGTGTGGGATCTGAGGCTTCTGCGCAATTCGTTCCTGCGCCGCTACCTGCCCTGCATGGCGATCTGGACCAGCCTGCTGGCAGCGTTTACGCCCTTTGCCAGCATCTATTTCGCTCAGCAACGTCACATCCCGCTCACCCGCATCGGTCTGACCTTCTCCCTCAGTCAAATGGCGCAGCTTGTGGCAGGACTACTGATCCCGGTAATCGTGCGTCGACTCGGAATGCTGAAAGCGATACTCGCCACCCAACTGGGAACCGGGCTCTTGCTGATTGGTTTGGTCGCGGGGCAGGACGCATGGTGTCTTGCGGCCTTCGTGATGTATTCGGCAACCCAGTGGATGAGTTCCACTGCCATTTACACACTACTGATGAACGTCATACCGGAAGCCGACCGGTCCGCTGCTTCCGCAATGACCATGTTTTCCAATTCTCTGATGACGGCATGCGCCACATCCGCAGCGGGCGCGCTGCTGGTACGCTTCCACTATGCTCGTGTGCTGACGAGCATCGCAGCTCTGGAAGCCGCCCTGGCAATCCTGTTCTGGCTGCTGATGCAGCCCCGCCGGCGGAGCCTGACCGTATCGGAAGCAGCGTTCTGTGCCGGTAGCGTTACTGATTACTGATTATTGAAGAAGTGCAGAAGGACTTGTTCGTCATGCTGGCTCAGGTTCGCCCGGACCCGCATGTGCCGCACGATGGTTCCGGTGATTCGGGGCGAAAAGCCCTCCGGAGCATTGTGGCAACGCACGCAGTTCTGCTCGAAAACGCGCTGACCTTCCTCCTCCGTGTTCTGGTTTTGCGGAGGGGTTCCGTGTCGAACCACGCTATTCTCTGTGTGATTCTGCAAGGCCAACAGCGGCGCGGCAACTACCAGAGCCGATCCGAGCGCGAGGCAGCAGGCGACGTTTCGGCGATTCATCACAAGCCTCCTTTCCAGGCGGGGAACAAAAACCGATAGACGATGCCAGTCTCCCAAATGTTGGTGTTGCCGGCGGTCGAGAATTGCCGGGAGTAGCTGGTGAGGATCCGCGTATTGTGCGGAAGGTTGTAGTCGAGCGCGAAATCGGCTCGCTGCGTGTTCACCAGCGGCAAACCATCGCTGGCGAGGTTGTCGATGCGAAAGGTCTGCTGCATGCGAAAGACGGGTTCGATGCGCCCGGCGAGACTCTCAAGATTGCCGAAGGCAAAGGGCCGTGAGTCGGCCTCGAACCAGTAGCCGTATGCATGCTGTCCGCGCGCGGTCTCCGAACGAAGCCGGAAGCCGGCATCTTTCGTCGCCCACCACAGATGCGCTCCAACGAAGTTCTCGTGCGTTCCCTGCAACAGGCGACCGTACGATGCGCCTACTTCGAGCCGTTTCTCGGGGAAGTAAAAGCTGCCGCGGAAGCCGGAGGAACGGTCAGCCTTGAACTGCGAGTTGCCGCTGCTCGCCGAAAACCAGGCGGCATAGCTGAAGGAGGAACGGGCGTGGCTGAACAGCGAACCGTGCAACTGACCGCCCAGCCCGGCGCCGCCGTTCATCAGGCCTAGAGGCTCCATCAGCGGCTCATCCTGGTAGTTGCTGATCCAGATCGGCGTCAGGCGCTCGTTGTATGTTCCGAAGGGCAACAGAAAGCTGCCGCCGATAATTGTCAGATGAGGGTTGACCAAAACATCGCCCTGGAGATAGGTGAGCGTCACGAAATGCGAGTGGTCATAGCCGCTCGTACCGGGTGTAAAGAATTCCAAAAGCGAAGCGCGCGATTCGATCAGCAGGTGCTGACCGAGAGGCACCGCGGCCAGCGGCTCCGCAACCGGGATATAGGTCGTGTTTCCTCCGGTGGTGTTCGTCACAAAGCCGGTCCCCCCGGACAACAGGGGTGCATCCTGCGCCGGGGACAGGAGCGCAGCACCAAAAACGAGCATCGATGTACCGCGGACAGCGCGGGAAAAAAAGGAAAGTCTTCGCCGCATGCCTTCTACGCTAATGACGACGAATCGGCGGATTGTCAGTGGGCGGTCTTTTCTTTGTCAGTGGGTTGTAATGCACGCGCACCGGATTCGGCGTCTTCACTGATGGGGCTCCGATTTGTGGCTCTCTTTAGGGTTTTCGACTGTGCGCTTAGCTACGGCTCAGACAATTGACGTTCAAAATCCCAGGTACGCTTGAGCAGCAAATCAGTAAACGATGTTCGCCTCTTTCTTGGCTGAGATACAATGGCGGCCATGACGCGGCGGGCATGGTTTGGATTGTTCCTCTCGATTGCTTTTTGCACCGCTGCGACCGCGGCCCAACCCGGCAAGCAGGACGGGGCGAACGAGATTGCAACCGCCCTGCGAGCAAGGAATTACACCGCTGCACTTGAACTGCTGGGGCCGAGGTTGCGGCAGTCTCCGGGCGATGCTCAGTTGTGGACCTTCGAAGCGCTTGCCTATTCCGGACTCGGACGAAAGACCGAAGCTCTCGCGTCGTATCGAAAAGCTTTGAAGATAGCGCCTGAGTATCTCCCTGCGCTGGAGGGCGCCGCACAACTGGAGTACGAGTCTGGGGGCGGCGACGCTGAGACATTGCTTAAGCGGATCGTCAAGCAGCTTCCCGACGATCCGACCGCACACGGCATGCTAGCCTCACTGGCCCTGCGCAGGAATGACTGTGCGGAGGCAGTGACGCAATTCGAGCAATGCGGTCCCCAGCTTGAGTCCGAGCCTTCGGTCATGCGCAACTATGGGATTTGCCTGGCAAAGCTCGAACGCTATGACAAGGCCGAAACAGTCTTCGAACGGCTGATCGCACAGCCCGATGACGATTCGCACGACGTCGAGCGGCTTGCGGCAATCGAGCTTGCGCTCAATCGGCCTGCCGAGGCGTTGCGCACGCTTGGACCGGCTCTGGCCAATCATCCCTCGCCCGTCGTGCTGGCGCAGGCAGCAGAGGCATACGAGGACCAGAAGAACACTCCGAAAGCAGTGAGTTTGCTGCATCAGGCCATTGTCGAAAATCCTCAGGATACCGACCTCTATCTGCAATTTGCCGACGTCGCCTTTGTGCACCAGTCGTTTCAGGTTGGTGTAGACATGCTAACGGCGGGGATGCAGCAGATTCCTGATGCAGCGGCACTTTACGTGGCGCGCGGCGTACTGTATGTGCAACTGGCCGACTACGATCATGCGGAGTCCGACTTCGAAGAGGCTGAGAAACTGGATCCGCAGTCGACCATCAGCGAGGCTGCTCGCGGAATGGTTGCCGAGCAGCAGGACGATCTGGATAAGGCGCTGGCTGTGGTGGGCGAGAGGCTGCGTGAACAGCCCAATGATCCTATGCTGCTTTCCGTGGAGGCCGACATCCTTGTGCAGCGTAATCCCGAAGTTGGCAGCCTGGAGTTCGAGCGCGCAATTGCCGACGCGCGGCGGGCCTCGGAATTGCAGCCGGAGATGACCGACAGCCTGGATCTTCTCGCAAAGCTCGATTTGCAGGCTGACAACAATCAGCGTGCGGTCGATGAATCGCGCGAGGCGCTGCGCCGAAATCCTGACGACCAGTCTGCGATCTATCACCTTATAGTCGGATTGCGGCGGACCGGACATAAAGAAGAGCTGCCTGCCCTTTTGCAACGGCTGGCAGAATTGCGCCAGAAGGCAACTCTCGAAGAAGGCGAGCATAATCGCTACAAGCTCATCGAAAAGGCCGGCGCCGGCGATGCCGCGGGGAAATGATCCGGCGCGGTCGGCATGGTGCCAGACGAGAACTGAAGACGACGTAATACCTAACGGGGCCTCATGAAGATTACACGCCGTTCGTTTGTCACCGCAGCTACCAGCACAGTTTTGTTTCCTACCGAGTGGATGGCTCTCGCACAGCAACAAGGCATCGCCTCCCGTGAAGTCCGGCCTCAAGCTCGTCCCCCCGCCTCGGGCCGCCCGTTCAATGCACACTTTGTGAACGTGGCTCACGAAGCCGGACTGCGTATACCGACCATCTACGGCGGCATCGACAAAAAGAAGTACATCCTTGAAGCCAACGGCTGCGGGTGCGCTTTTATTGACTACGACAACGACGGCTGGATGGATATTTTTCTGCTTTGCGGCACGTGGCTTGAGGGAGCTCCGCCCGAAGCAACAAACCGCTTATACAAGAACAATCGCGATGGAACATTCACCGACGTGACGGATAAGGCCGGCCTGCGCGCCGTGGGATGGGCTAATGGTGTTTGCATTGGCGACTACAACAACGACGGATTTGAGGATATCTTCTGCACTTACTATGGGGAGAATCGTCTTTACCGGAACAACGGCGACGGAACGTTTACCGATGTCACGCGCGAGGCGGGGCTGCTGCGAGGCGAAACGCGATGGGGCGCCGGTTGCAGCTTTGTTGATTACAACCGCGACGGTCATCTTGATCTGTTTATCTCCAATTACATCCGGTTCGATCTCGCCAAAGCGCCCGTGCCCGGCGCAACCTCCACTTGTAACTGGAAGGGAATCCCCGTCAACTGCGGTCCGCGCGGCCTTCCCACCGGACGGCATCTGCTTTACCGGAACAACGGCGATGGCACCTTCACCGACGTGACCAAGGAGAGCGGCATTGCCGGGGCCACCGAAAGCTATGGCATGACCGTTGTGGCAGCCGACTTCGATGAGGACGGATGGACCGATATCTTCGTGGCCTGCGACTCGACGCCGAGCCTGCTGTTTATGAACAGCCACGACGGCACGTTCCGCGAAGAGGGTGTACTGCGCGGCGTGGCATTAAGTGAAGATGGCATGGAGCAAGCCGGGATGGGCGTCGGCATCGGCGACTACGACCTGGATGGCCATCTGGATCTCTTCAAAACGCATTTCATGGACGATACGCCAGGCATCTATCGCAATGATGGCACCGGCAACTTCGACGATCGTACGCGCGCGGCGAGAATTGGCGTCGAAACCCGTTTTGTAAGCTGGGGCACCGGCTTTGCCGATTTCGACAACGACGGGTTCCCGGATGTACTCATCGTCACCGGCAATGTTTATCCGGAGGTCGAGCGCACACTACCCGACTATCCATACAAGAGTCCGTGCGTTCTGTTCAGGAACCTCGGCAATGGCACCTTTGAGGAACTCGGCGCCGAGGCCGGGCCGGGAATCATGGAGGCCCATCCGGGAAGAGGTTGCGCTTTCGGCGA
Organism: Acidobacteriaceae bacterium; assembly: GCA_030049955.1. The sequence goes on along the minus strand of JASIJX010000394.1, from coordinate 15,940 downwards.
CTTTGACAATGATGGCGACGTCGACGTTGTCATCATCAATATGAATGAGCCGCCCACGCTGCTACGCAACGATCTCTCCGGTCAGCAGAATTGGATCAAGATTTTTCTCGAGGGCGTCAAGTCGAACCGCAGCGCCATCGGAGCGCGCGTACTCGTCCACTACGGAAATAAGGTGCAAGCTCAGGCACGGGTGAGCCAATCTAGTTACTACTCATCCAGCGATCCGCGCCTGCACTTCGGACTCGGCGAATCAAAGACAGTCGATGTAGAGATCTTTTGGCCAAGCGGACTGCACGACCACCTTAAGCAGATTCCTGCCAATCAACTGATCACTGTTCGCGAGGGCGTGGGGATTGTGAAGAATCGCGGTTGGAATCGCGATTCCTTGTGATATATGAGGTTTGCTTCCTCGGAGCAGATGCTGCGTGTTTTCCGGGCTGTCCGTGTGATTCATTCTCCGAGTTGCCCTTCGGCACTCCCGCGTCCACTTTTAGATTGAGATTCTTCCCCAACTTTGGTTAGTACATCTGACCCATTGCCTGTCCTTCTTGCTGGGTCGAACATTGCCGGTGCAACAAATTTCGCAATTTGGCAAGGGGATTGCGCGCGGGGCGCTTCTCAAGAAAAACAATCTTTTTCCTGCTGCGGGTAAACGTGTACACAGTCCCCTTCACCTTCACCGGTAGCCAATTCAGGAGGCACGCAATGCAGGCAAGAAGATCGCTCAGATTCTATGCATGGCTGTTGCTGATCTTGTGTTGCACATCGGCAGCCTTTGCGCAGTTCACCAGCAGCGTGCAAGGGGTCGTGCAAGATCCAACCGGGAGAGCTGTTCCGGGTGCTGCGGTCCGCATCGTAGACCAGAACACGCAGGTCGCTCAAGCCACAACTTCCGACACCTCCGGCAACTTCCGTTTTGTGAACCTGGCGCCGGCTCCGTACAAGCTCACGGTCGAGGCGAAAGGCTTCGCCAAGGCTGAAGCTGACATCGCCCTGGAGACCGAACAAACCGTCAACCTGCCCATTACGCTGAAAGTCGGGGAAGTCAGCGAGAACGTAGTCGTCACCACTCAGGCTCCTGTGATCGACACGGCCGACAGCCGCAATCAAATGACTCTGGAAAACTCCGCCGTCGCGGAGCTGCCGGTGCAGGGCCGCAATATGGTCACACTCACCACGCTGGCGCCAGGAGTCTCTGGTTTGGGAACCATGGGCGGTGGCGAGCCCGGCTCGGCCGGCACACCGGGTTCGGCCCCGGACAACTATTCGACCGAAACCCAGGTGGACGCGAGCGCCAACGGCCAGGGCCAGATGTCGAATATGTACGTCGTTGACGGCTTGGACGTGACCAGCGGCATTCGCCAGGGAGTGTTAAACCTGACGCCCAACCCCGATTCCATTCAGGAAGCCGCCGTTCAGGTGAACACCTATTCAGCGCAATACAGCCGCGCTACGGGCGTACAGGAAGTGATGACGACCAAATCAGGTTCGGATCAATTCCACGGTTCGGCGGCCGACTGGTTCTACACCGAGCAGATGTGGGCATTAACCCATTTCTCGGGACCGAAATACCTGCCATTCCGCAGCAACAACATGTCGGGAGCCATTGGCGGGCCGATCATTCCGCACCACCAGCTGTACGGTTTCTTTGCGATTGAGCCACTGCGCTCGGCGACAACGGCAAGCGGCGCGCTTTCCTTCCCCGATCCGGCATTCCTCAGCTTTGCGCAGAACACCACCGGGCTTCCTTTCCCTCTCGCGAATACGGTGGGAACCAAGATCATGAGCACTTACGTTCCTGGGCACCTGGCCGACGTTACGCAGATCGCGAACGCACAGCAATACTTTGGCAACACAGCGGGCGGAACTCCTATATGCTCAGCGGAGCCGGCTGAGGTCGATGACATTCCCTGCAGTACGGAGATGTTGGACTCAGGTAACTACACCGCTACGTCCTTTCGCAATGGGACCCAGTGGTTCGTGCGCGTCGACAAGGATTGGGCGAAGGACAGGATTTACGGGAGCGTCTATCGCACCACGCTGTCCTACGGCACGCCGGTGGCGGTTTCCGCCTTCAACGGTGGTAACAACAACTATGAACGCGCGTTCCAGTTCAACTACGTGCATCAATTTTCTTCGACCTGGATCAATGAAGGCATTTTCGGCGTGAGCCGCGTTCAAGGCTTAGAGGGCCTGAACGCTCCGAACTACTCCGTTCCCGATGTCAGCGTAACCGGAGTGGGTCTCGGATACGGAACAGGGTTCGCGCAGGGCGACTTCATCCAGAACAACTACCACTGGCGTGATGTTTTAACTCACGTTAAGGGCGCGCACACGTTAAAGTTCGGCTATGAAGGCTGGTACGGAAACGATGTAGAACCCTTCCAGGGGCCGTGGTCCCAGCCCACTTTCAGCTTCGATAACCTGCTCGACCTGGCGGAGAGTACCCCGGAGTCGGAAAACCACGTGTATTACAACCCCACGACCGGCCAGGCGCAGTTGTGGTCGTGGGATGCGGCTTCCCGAACCTGGGGTGTATTCGCAGAAGATACATGGAAGACAAAAAAGAACCTTACTCTGACCCTGGGTTTGCGCTGGGACGATAGTGGCAACCCGTGGTCCGATAGCAGTAGTACGGTATTCGGGAACTTCTACTTTGGGGCAGGAACCACAATGGGGGACCGGATTGCAAGCGGGTATGTGAAGGCTACGCCGAAGGCCCTGGAGGGCGCAGTCACCGATTTGTGGAGTCCGCGAATCGGCGTTGCCTGGGACGTGTCCGGGAGGGGTAACACGGTGGTGCGTGGCGGATTCGGCATCTTCAACGACTGGCTGACGCAGGCAAATGTGCAGGAGGAGTTCCGCGGCAGTCCGCCTGGTGAAGTCGAACCGACATTTAGCGCGGCGGCTCTGGACCCAACGCCCGGAGCACCTTCTCCATACTTCAACCTGGGTAGTGGAAACACGCCCCCGTTCGGCTTTAACACGGCGGGCGACTACCCTCCATTGTGTGCATCGCCCCCCTGCCTGAATGCCGCGAATGGAATTGCGGGGGCTAACGTCTCCATCGGCGGCCTCAATCCCCACCTGGAATCGCCTAAAGCCAACATCTGGTCGGCGACGGTGCAACAGAAGGTCGGGAGCAATTATTCGGCCAGCGTCGGTTATGCGGGATCTCACGGCTACAACATGGTTGGAGGTGGGGATACGGCGGGCATCGTCAGCTATGGCCAGACCATTAACGCCTATGCCCTCGACTTGTACGAGCACAACAGCATGACGCCGACACGGTTCAATCCCTACTTCGGCTCGATCGTCTACACCACCAACGATCGCTACAGCAACTACGAGAGCGTATTCTTCGACTTCAATGGACGCTTCTCCCGCGGAGGCTTTATTGACGCATCGTATACACGTTCGCGGTCGCAGGACGACGCCAGTAACTATCCCGCCGAGGTGACTCCAAGTACGTTTTACGGGCCGTCTCCCTGGGATGTGCCCAATCGTTTCTCCCTCACTACGAACTATGAACTTAGGGGACTCAACGACGGGCATGGCATCGTCGGGCGGGCCACAGGAGGATGGGGAGCCAGCGGAACCACTGTCTTCCAATCCGGCTATCCGCAGTTTGTCAGCAACCAAGCTGGATTTGTTGCGCTGTGCGCTGACGGGACCAACTCGAGCGATAATCCGTCGGGATGCCCGACCGCGTCCAATGTCATGCAAGCGGCCTTCGGCCCGAATAGCGGCGACTACAACGTCGACGGCGAGAGTGGCAACACGCTGGCTAGCGTGGTCACCGGAGGGCTCGATTACCCGAATGTCACCAGCTACACTCAGGGACACTCAAAGAGCGCTTTTCTCAGTGGAGTGTACACTTCCGGGCAGTTCACGACGCCCACGTTTGGGACTGAGGGCAATGAGAAAGCCATGCAGTTCCGTGGTCCGAATTATTTCGACACCGACCTGAACATCTACAAAACCACAGCCATTACGGAGCGGGTTAACTTTCAGATACGCTTTGAGTTCTTCGACCTCTTCAACCGCGTGAACCTCACCGGGTTTGACAGTAATCTGGCCGACGAGGGAGGCACTTTCGGCAAGGCAACGGCCCAGCAACTGCCGCGCTACTGGCAGCTTGCCGGGAGGTTTACGTTCTAAGCTTTGCTTCAACTGGGTCAATGTGTCCTGCTGCCTGTGTCCAGGCAGCAGGACTTTCCTGTTTTACCCGTAAGCGATCAGGACTTCAGTGGCCCGCTCGCTCGGCACGGCTGCGCCAGCCGGTGAGAAGAGAGGCCGCAGCAATGGATACTCGAGCCATGCACCGGTGGTGTAGGACATTTGCGGTTCTGGCGATCGCGCTGCAGCTTCCTTACGCTGCAGCGCAAAGTGGCGACCGCATCGAGCCGATTGCCGCGGCATTGCACGCCGGCCAATACGCAAAGGCGCTCGAAATGCTGCGGCCGGCACTTGAGGCATCGCCGGGCGATAGCCGCCTGTGGGCGATGCAGGGCGCCGCCCTGGCGGGCGAAGGCGACACAAAGCGCGCGCTGGCCTCTTACCGGAGCGCGCTGAAGATCGCGCCTGATTACCTGCCGGCCCTGCAGGGCGCGGCGCAGATCGAGTTCGACATGGCCAGCCCCGACGCGATTCCACATCTCGAGCGCATACTGCGTCAGCGGCCGCAGGACGAGATCGGCCACGGCATGCTGGCGGTGCTCGAGTATCAGCAGGGTAACTGTCCCGAAGCCGTTAAACACTTTGAAAAGACCGGCCCGCTATTTGACGGCAAGCCAGGAGCGCTGCACGCCTATGCGATATGCCTGGTTCGCGTTCATGAGCCGGATCAGGCCATTCCTCTGCTGCAGCGCGTACTGGAGCAGAACCCCAGTGACGAACGGGAGCGGCGCTTGCTCGCCTCCTTACAATTGATGACGCAGAAGCCGGAAGACGCCCTCGCCACGCTTGCGCCGCTGCTGTCCGGGACGGCCGACGCTGACGCGCTCGATCTTGCATCGGCAGCTTATGAGGATGAGCACGAAACCGACAAGGCTGTCGACTCACTGCGGCAGGCCATCGTTCTCGATCCGAATGATATCCAGTTTTATGTGGATTTTGCTGCCATGGCGTCGGCGCATCAGTCGTTTCAAGTTGGAATCAGCGTGGTCAACGATGGCATCGGATTGCATCCCGACGCCGCGGCGCTCTATTTCGCTCGCGGGGTGCTGGATGTGCAGCTTGCGCATTACGATATGGCACAATCGGATTTTGAGACCGCCTATCGCCTCGATCCCAATCAGTCGCTTAGCACGGCTGCGCTTGGGCTGGCGGCCGTCCAGCAAAACGATCTCAATCGCGCACTAGCGACTGTGGAAGAACGGCTGCAGCGCAGGCCCAACGATCCGGCCCTGCTTTATCTTCAGGCCGACATCCTGTTGCAGAGTGGCGCCGAACCCGGCACTCCGAATTTTCGAAAGGCGATGCAGTCGGCGCAGAGCGCAGTCAAATTGGGCCCGGAACTGGGACCGGCCCACGCAGTGCTGGCCAAACTCTATCTGCAGGCCGGCGCCTATCAGCAAGCAATCACCGAATGCCACAAAGCGCTCGAGATCGACCCCGCGGATCAAACCTCGGTCTACCACCTCATCCAGGCGCTCAGGAAGAGTGGACAAACCGGCGAAATTCCGGGCTTGCTCAAACGCCTCGCGCAGCTCCGGCAGGACGCTACGGAGAAAGAGCGCGAGCAAAACCGCTTCCTGCTTGTCGACACAAGCGAGCCGGCGAGATAGCAATCCAATCTCAAGGCTCCTGAGCACGAAAGGAATAGTACATCTGCACCATTTTCCCTTTTTCAACGATGCAATAGGGTATGGCTGAATACCAACGAATTTGTCGCGCTTGACCGTTCACGGCGTAGCATGCCGCAAGACACGTCGATCATAGAAAATTAAAACGAGGCATAATGAAACATTCCCGCAGACGTTTCCTTCAGATCAGCACCGCGGCTGTCGCTGCACTCCGCGCTGGAGCCATTCGAGCAGGAGAGCCCAGCGCCGATCCTACCTCCAAGCCGCTCAGCTCGCCGCTCCAACAATTCGACTATCAGGATGTTTCCCTGCTCGAAGGCCCGCTTCGCAGCCAATTCGATCAAAACCATGCCTTCTTCGCCGCGCTGGATGAGGACATGCTGCTCAAGCCTTTCCGTCAGCGAGCCCATCAACCTGCCCCCGGCGCCGACATGGGTGGCTGGTACGACAATTGCAACGACTTCGATCCGCACGGCACTTTTCATGGCTTCATCCCCGGTCATAGCTTCGGCCAGTATCTTTCTGCGCTGGCGCGCTTCTATGCGGCCACCGGCAACACGCAGACGCGCGACAAGGTGCGGCGTCTGGTTCGCGGCTTTGCACCGACGATCACGTCGGAGTTTTATGTCGACTATCACCTGCCGGCCTATACCTTCGACAAAACGAATTGCGGCCTGATTGACGCGCACCAATTCGCCGGCGACGAGATGGCTTTTGACGTGCTCGGAAAGGCCACCGATGCCGTGTTGCCACATTTGCCCGCAAAGGCGCTCGCTCGCTCCGAACAGTACAAACTCCCATTTCCCGACGAAGCGTACTGCTGGGACGAAACCTATACGCTTCCTGAAAACCTGTTTCTTGCCTACAAGCGAGGAGCAGGAGACCGCTATCGCCAACTGGCCATCCGCTTCCTTGAGGACGACCTCTACTTTGATCCGCTTGCTGTAGGGGAAAACGTGCTGCCCGGTGAGCACGCCTACAGCCACGTCAATGCGCTCTCAAGCGCGATGCAGGCCTATCTTGTTCTTGGAAGCGAGAAGCATCTGCACGCCGCCACAAACGGCTTCGGCTTCGTTCGCGATACGCAGAGCTTTGTGACTGGCGGCTGGGGGCCCGACGAGTTGTTTCGCAAACCCGGCAGCGGAGATATGGGCACGAGCCTCAGAACGTCGCATTTCAGCTTTGAAACGCCTTGCGGTTCCTATGGCCACTTCAAGATCACGCGTTATCTGCTTCGCGTTACCGCCGACAGCCGCTACGGCGACAGCATGGAGCGCGTTCTTTATAACACCATTCTCGGCGCCAAACCGATCAAGGAAGACGGTTATTCCTTCTACTACTCCGACTATAACAATGTCTTCGCGAAAAAGGGATATCACAGAGACAAGTGGCCCTGCTGCTCGGGAACATTTCCACAGGTCACTGCGGACTATGGCATCAGTTCCTACTTCCACGACGATACTGCGCTCTATGTCAACCTTTACGTGCCGTCGCGTGTGATCTGGAACCGGGGCAATGAGCGCGTTGTCTGCACTCAACAGACGGAATACCCCTTCCATCCTTCCACCCGATTGAGCTTCTCGCTGGACAAGCCTTCGGCATTCACACTTGCCCTTCGCATGCCCGCCTGGATGGGCGAAGGTACTAGTGTCGCCATTAACGGGCATAGGGTTACTTCGGAGCTGGAACCCGGCTCATTCGCGCGTATCGACCGCACCTGGCAGAACGGCGACGTCGTCGAGATGGAGTTCGCCATGAACTCTTCGATCGAGTCGGTCGATCCTCAGCATCCCGATGTAGTTGCTCCTGTTTTTGGCCCTCTTGCACTTTTTGCCATCGGACCGGTGCCAGAGAAATTGCGCCGCTCGACACTGCTCGAGGCGGCACGCCTCGCACCGGCAAGCCCGGGCTGGCAGGCTCAAACCGCTCAGGGAACGCTGACACTCAAGCCCTTCTCGCTTATCGCGGAGGAGATTTACAGGCTCTATCACCCGGTTGAAGCCTGAAAAAGAATCGTATCCGTCCACAGCAGACCCGGATCCCGTCAAGGGGCGGTTCGGAAATTGCGCTGGCTGCATCCGGCACGAATAGGCTAATTCGCAAAATCGGTCAAAAACCGCCAGATTGCACGGCACGACCATTGCGACAGAATCGGATGTACTATAGTCGCGAACCGGAAACACCCGTTCGAACCGATTTGGCGCAAGCCCCGAAAGGTGGATTGCGCCATGATCGGATGCGCGGGGAGATGGGTTCCCGTATGCGCTTGCTTGTGCAGGGCACCGCGTTGGGTCGGTGGACGCCCCGGGTAAAGAACCGGCTGGCACTTGCCATTTTTCTGCTCACCGTGCTGGCCGAGACCGGTTGTAAACAGGCCCATCCTGTGATCGCGGTGATTCCGCGCACATGCGGCACAGCGCTTTGGGAACCGGAGCATGCAGGCGCTGCGGCCGTGGCTCGCGCGCACGGACTGGAAATCTACTGGAACGCGCCGATGCGCGACGATGACATCCAGGCGCAAATCGCTCTCATTGACAAGTCGCTGAATCGAGGATACGCCGGAGTCATCGTTTCTCCCATAGAGACGTTGCCGATGCGAACGCCCATCCAGCGTGTTCTTGCGAAGGGCGTTCCTGTAGTCGTGGTAGGGACAGAGCTCGGGATGCCTCCCGGACCGAAGTTGACTTATGTGTTGAGCGACGAGAACGCCGCTGGGGCCATGGCGGCGCGGCGCATTGGCCGCATCCTCGGAGGCAAAGGTTCCATCGCCATTCTGGGCATCAATCCACAGTTGATGAGCAACGTGGTGCGAGAGCGCAGTTTGGAGCTGACACTGGCACGAGAGTTACCCGGAATCCATGTAGCGGTGCGCCAGTTCGGGTTATCCAGCGTCCCGCAAGAACAGGAGGCTGCCGAAGAGTTGCTGGCAAAGGGGCAGAAGATCGATGCGATCGTCGCGCTGTCCCTGGCTTCAACCAGAGGGGTTTATTACGCCCTGGTCGAATATGGCAAGGCGGGAATTATTAAGCTTGTTGGTTTCGATCAGGATCTGATTCCACCGATCCGAAACGGCGGCATCGATTCCGTGGTGGTGCAGAACACATACGAGATGGGCCGCCTGGCTATGAACCTGATGGACCGCGAGCTTCACGGTGAAGGCACCGCGACGGTTCTGAAGGTGCCGCCCGTTCTTATGACCCGTGAGAACGTGGATTCCGCTCAGATTCGCCAGATCCTCAATCTGGCATGGTGGCCGCCGCGATGAGAACGACCTTCACCAGACGCAATCTGATCATCGTAGGCGCTTTCCTTACCGCGACTGCGTTGCTGGTAGTCTGTGGATTTTTTGCGTTCCATTCCATCGCGCGCAGGGGGCCGTTCAGCGCGCAGGGAATCTCACTCGCGAAGCAGGATGACTGGCAGGCATTCGGAGGCACATGGCAATACGCCGACGGCGTCATGCAGAACAACTCCGATGAGCGCGGCGCCAAACTGATGAGCGGCCCCACCTATTGGACGAACTACTCCATCGAAGCAGACGTGCTCTTGCTCGGCCAATATGGCGATGCTGGACTGATCATCCGCTCAACTGACGAAGAAGAGGGGGTGGATGCTTATCACGGCTACATGGCCGGTCTGCGCGATCTGGACAACTCACTCATTCTCGGCCGCGCTGACTATGGCTGGCGAGAGTACGCCGCAAAACCGGTTACACCTCGCGTTCATGCGCAGCAGTGGTACCACGTAAAATTCCTCGCCTGCGGTTGCGAATTTGCCGTCAGCGCCACGGCACCCGACGGCGAGACCACCAGCGTTGCAATCGAGGACCCCGATTGTCTGTCCGCAGGCCGCTTCGGGCTCAAGTCCTACAACACCGGAGCCGAGTGGAGAAACTTGGAGATTCGTCCGGCGACCCACCAAGACCTGGTTGCGATGGTCGGCCCGGTCACGCCTCCGATCGCCGTCCCTGCACAGTTTCCCACCGGAGCGGAACCGGGTTCGTACGACAAGTATTTCGAGCCCCTCCAGCGGGATCTGCTCGCGCATCGCGCCGATGTGAACTCGCAATCGATCAGCAGCCTGCGTCTGCTTTCCCCCGACGCGCCCACTCCGGTCACAATCCACGGCGTGGTAACGCTCACCTCGCCGGTGCTCTTTGTTCAGGATCCGACCGGAGGATTGGCAATTCCCGACAGCCACGCACATGCGCCGCTGCAAATCGGCGACGAAGTCGAGGCCAAAGGAGACGCAGAGCTGCACGACTTCAGTTCGCGGCTCCGCAACGCCGATGTGCGCCTGCTCTGGTCGCACACGCCTGTTCTGCCCATTGCGGTCACTGCGGCACAAGCTGCGACGGGAGCCTTTGACGCGAAATACGTCGAGATAGAGGGCCGCCTGGAGCATGAAGACGAGGTTTCGGGACACACACTTGTTCTAACGCTTGACGACGCCAGCCAGTCCTTCCTGGCCATTTTGAGCGAGGCCGGACAAGTGGGTCGATTGCGCAGGTTAAAGGAGCAGAGCCGGCTGCGCTTACGCGGTGTTTGCGTGGTGGACTCCAGATACACGCACGATTTGACTTCGTTTGCCCTGCTGTTGCCGTCGTTCAACGACGTCGAGGTAGTCGAGGGTCCGCCATGGTGGAGCACCGGACGTATCGTCGCCATGATCATTGGAGTGCTTTTGCTGGCTTTGGCAGGACTAAGCTGCTACATCCTGATTGAGCGATGGCGCATGCAAGCCGTCCTGGATGAGCGTGGACGGTTGGCGCACGAGATGCACGATACTCTGGCGCAGAGCTTCGCCGGACTTGGGTTTCAATTGGAAGCGATCCGCGACGAGGCAAATGAAGGCTCGAACATCGTCCCGCAACTGGACCTCGCACGCGACATGGTGCGCAACTCCCACGAGGAAGCCCGCCGCAGCATTGCCATGCTGCGGCCGGAAAATCTGGAATCGGTGGATCTGCTGCGGGCTATCGAAATCTGCACCCGCCGCATGGTGAACGGGACCTCATCCATTGCGGTACGGACTTCCAGTGAAGGCAGCGAGCGCGCCATCCCATTGCGCATCTCCGACACCCTGATGCGCATCGGTCAGGAAGCTGCCGCCAATGCCGTTCGTCACGCACACCCGACCCATCTCAACATATCGCTGAAATATCTCAAATCGGCGGTCGAACTGATTGTTGATGACAATGGCTGTGGTTTCTCGCTCACCGACGAGCTGGCAGGCTTCGGTATCTCGGGGATGCACAAGCGCGCCGACAACATCGGGGCCACATTGACAATTCAGAGCGCGCCCGGAAGCGGAACCACTTTACGCGTACACGCGCCGACGCCGCCGTCGTTTCTCCGCTCATACTGGCAGCGGCTTCATCAGTCCTGGAGAAGGCCATCAAATGGAAATTACAGCTAGAAAGCCGATTCGCGTACTGATTGTCGACGATCATCCGGTGGTTCGCGCCGGATTGACGAGCTTATTGCGGAAAGATACCGGACTGAAGGTCGTTGGAGCCGCGCAGAACGGAGAAGTGGCGCTGGATCTCATCCGCCGCGCATTGGTCGATGTTCTTCTTCTCGATCTGCGCATGCCCAAGATCGGCGGCATCGATCTTCTGAGCATGCTGCGGGAGATTGCGGCCCCTCCAGCCGTCCTCATCCTCTCCAGCTATGCATATGAAGAGGAGATCTATCGCGCAGTGAAGGCCGGAGCCCGCGGCTATCTCTCAAAAGACGCCACGGGCGCTCAGATCGTGGAGGCAATCAACACGGTGAACGCCGGCGGCAAGTACTTTTCCGGAGAAATTGCGGAACGTCTCGCCGAGCGAGAATCGCACTCCAGTCTTAGCTCCCGCGAAACCGAGATTCTGGAGATGGTATCGAAGGGCCTAACCAACAAGGAGATTGCCCATGTGCTGCAGATCAGCCAGTACACTGTCCGCAATCACATCAACAGGATCAGCGCCAAGCTAGAGGTGGGCGATCGCACCGAAGCCGTCACGGTGGCGCTGCAGCAGGGCATCCTGAGTCAGCGCTGAAGCGCTTACTTCCCTTGCGACGAAAAGCGCTTCTGCGGCAATCCGCTCTATCAACTGCGCAATCATGCCTTGACCGCCTTGGCGAATTCCACCAATTTGCCGGTGAATTTCTCCATCGAATGTAGTACACCTGACCCATTGCACATAGATTCTTGGCCGCACTAATGTGTTGTTGCTTTTCGTGTCGCGTTTGAAAGGGGAACGGAGGAGATGTCTGCCCGGGAGAGCCGCAGGCGTTCTAGAGCCCAGGATAAGCGTCCTTCCCAATTCCGCTAAATGGGACCTCGCTCTTGCCGTGAGCAATCTCGCGAGAGGAGCAAGAATTGCATTCACCGTGGAGGCCAGCCATGATCACCCATCACAAGATGCTTTTTGTGCTTGTTTTGGTCCCAGCACTTCTCGCCTTGGGTGCTGCCGCTCACGCGCAGTACAACGGCAATATTCAAGGTGTGATTCTCGATCCGGCGGGAGCGGCCATAGCCAACGCGACCGTTATCCTCACCAACCAGGAAAACGGCGTCAGCCAGCAAATCAAATCGGGCGGTTCGGGTAACTATCGCTTCAGCAGCCTCGAGCCTGGCCCATATGTCGTAAAGGTTTCAGCCGGCGGCTTCGACGATGCTGAGGTGAAGACAAACCTTGAAACCTCGCAAACCCTTGCTGTGAATGTGAGCCTCAAGGTGAAAACCGCCAACGAGTCCGTCACTGTGACTACGAGCGGCCCAATTCTGGACGTTGACGAGAACCGTCTGGAAACAACGATTCCATCCCAGGAGGTCGTCAATCTTCCTGAGCTGAATCGCAACACCTGGGACACACTCACCGTTGCGCCAGGCATCACCGGCACCGGAACACGGGCGGCCGGCGAATCGCCGGGTGGCGGCGCCGACAACTTCGGCACGCAGACCGTCGCTGTTAGCGCCAACGGCCGCAGCTACACCGGAAATCTGGTCATGGTTGATGGCATGAATGTGACGAGTCCCGTGCAAAACGGCAACATCGTTCTCTCGCCCATTCAGGACTCAGTAGAGGCTGTATCGATCCAGGCCAACTCGTGGGATGCGGAGAACGCACTGGGCAGCTCGATTCTTGTACAGGTGACTACCAAATCCGGCACCAATAAATTCCACGGTACCGGCGCCCTCTTCTGGAATAACCAGGACCTGAACGCCAACCAGGAATTCTCGGGTGGAACTACGCCGTATTCGCGCAAAGATCTATCGGCTACATTTGGCGGGCCGGTCATCAAGGATAGAACGTTCTTCTTCGCCGACTTCGAAAAACTGTGGGCCACGGTCGCCGAGGCGCTTTCAGGCACGCAGACGTGGGAAGATCCGGCCTTCGTCTCCTGGGCTAAGACGAATTTCCCGGACACGGTTGGAACTCAGGTTCTGACCGGTTGGCCCGTCGTATATGGCAAAAGCGCCGGAGTGTATGAGGCGGCCGCGCAGTACTTTGGCTCAAGTTGCGGAACCTCGGCGACTGACAACATTCCCTGCAGCACGCCGATGCTTGATTCCGGGACGTTCAATACCAGCCCGTACTACAACGCGCTGCAGTATAACTTCCGCCTGGACGAGTACTTCACTAAAAATGACCGCTTCTACCTGGCCTATTACAACGACGCGTTTTCGCAGGAACAGCCTGCGATCCGGACGGGGCTCACGGTGGTCAACTTTCAGGCCAATCGTTATGGGCAGGCCGATTACACGCACACGTTCAGTCCCAAAGTTCTGGCGGAGGGCTCCTTTGCATTTGCCAGCGTTGGCGGCGCCAACGGCCAGCTAGGCGACCTGAAGGTTCCGGACATCAATGTCACCGGCCAATCGGAGGGCATAAACAGCGGCGGCTGGGGTCCCGGAGAGTATCGCGGGCCCGAGTACAACTGGCGCGCAGTTCTTTCGGCCGAGATCAATAAGCACACGCTGAAGTTCGGCGTGAACGGCGTGCACGCCATCGAGCACGGAGACTTTACCCCGGTGAGCGTTCGTCCGACCTTCCAGTTCACGAATCTGCTCAATCTTGTAACCGACCAGCCGTTCAATGAGACAGGAGTTTCTCTCAATCCAAGCAATGGCCAGGCGGGCAAGGTGATCTTCGGCGGCCAGGAGAATCCTTTTGGGATCTTCGCCCAGGACGACTGGAAGCTGAAATCGAATCTGTCGCTCACGCTGGCGCTCCGCTGGGATTACTACTCCAACCACACTGCCTGGGGCAACAGCGGATTTCAATTCAGCAACCTGCTCTTAGGCACGGGCAGCACCTTTGCCCAGCAGATCGCTGCCGGGACCGTGACACCGGTGAGCGGCGTCTTTGCGAGCCCCATCAATAATCTCTGGAGCCCGCGCATCGGGTTCTCGTGGGATCCTTCGCGCCGTGGAACATGGACTGTCCGTGGAGGCATCGGCCTCTTCCACGATTGGGTGGCGCTGGGCCAAAGCGTAGATGAGATGCGCCTCAACCCGCCCAGTCTGATCACGCCTGTGTTCAGCGTGCAAACGCCGAGCCTGCCAGCGCCGCTGTTCGCGCTGGCGCCCTCCGGCACGTATCCCTTCAACTTCCCGCTGCCCACTCTCTCCGCAGCGCAGTTAGCCTCTCTTGGCGGCGGAATCGCCAGCGTAGTTGCTATGGATCGAAACTTCAAGGCTCCGTATGCCGTAAATTACGTTGTTGGCGTTGAACATGAGTTACCCCACCAGTACGTCGTAGGAGCCAGCTATGCCGGATCCGAGGGGTACGACCAGCTCACTGGAACTGACGTGAACCGCTTTGCGGGATCGCTGATTCAAAACAATGGAACGCTCGTTCGACTCAATCCGAATTACGGCACGATTAACTATGTGGACAATGCGAATCAGAGCACGTACAACGCGCTGATCGTCACTTTCCGCGGCTCACCTGCTGAATACGCCCGTTTCCAGGGATCATATATGTTCTCGAAGGTTGAGAACTATCCCGAGGCGGGCACGCGCTTTGACCAGGACACTGGTTTGGGCATCCCTGATCCAACGCAATACTTCAGCTACCGCGGACCTGCCAACTGGGATGTCCGGAACCGCTTCTCGCTCTCCGGTACCTATACGGTTCCAGGCATGCACGCAGGCCCAGGAAAAATGATTACGGGAGGCTGGCAGGCGACGAGTATCGCGGTTATTGAGACCGGCGCACCATACTGGGTCTATACGTCGAATCCTTTCAGCGCAGCAAATTACGGCAGCGCCAACTATAACCAGAGCTTTGGCGACTACAACGCCGACGGCGGCAGTTGGGCTGTCCCCAATGTTCCGTCGAATAACGGTTCGTACCTCGGATCGCACAGCCGCTCGACCTACATCAGTGGGGTATTCGGGAATCCGACAACAGGCGCCGCGCAGGCGGTGTTTCCTGTTCCTACCGAGGGTACCGACGGGAATGAGCCACGCAACCTCTACCGCAATCCAGGCATGATCCAATGGGATGCCAGCCTGATCAAGAACAATCCGATCGAACGGCTCGGACCCGGCGGCAATTTGCAGCTTCGGTTCGATTTCCTGAACCTGCCCAACCATGTGAACCTGAGCACAGTGGATCCCAACATGGCCGACAGCACATTCGGCAAGGTCACTTCAGCACTTCAGTCACGTCAACTGCAGCTCGGGGTTCGCGTGGCCTTCTAACAGAGTTGCTGTTATCACCTCTACCGATCATTGGGGCTTTCAACCTAGCCCTGCAACTTGTCACGTCTACCTTTTCGGTGGCAACGTTCTGGTATTTGATGTCCGGAGGAGGAATTGACATCAGTTGCGAAGAAGCAGCAGACGGGGTACTCAAGGAACGGGATGCAGCCGGAGCCGCAGCGGCCAGAGGAAATGCCGGGAATGGTAATCGACCGAGGAGGGTCTCCTTCAAGAAATGGAGGAACTGGAGCAAAAGATAGGACCAAAGAAGTTCATGGAACTGCTGATGGAGGCTTCCCGCTAAAAAAGTGAAGGGGACCTGCTCAACTGGCTCCTACTCCAAAGCTTAATTTCAGGCACGCCGCGATATTTCTCAATCAGCCCCAAAATGCAAACACGGGAACCCGGCTCGGGCAACTTGCCAACCGCCAGCCTGT
>JASIJX010000393.1 GCA_030049955.1 Acidobacteriaceae bacterium | reverse complement strand
GGGAACCGCTTTGTGCAGAAGGCGATTGCGGCCGGCGCTCTAGGCATCGTCACCGACTCGCCGCAAACATTCGATCACTTCACCGTGTACGAGCCTGGACTGCCGGTCTTAGAAGTCGAGCACGGGCGCCGCGCTCTTGCGCAGGCCGCAGCCGCGTTCTATGGGCATCCGGAACGGCGCCTGAGCGCCATCGGCATCACCGGAACCAACGGCAAAACCACCACAGCGTTCCTCACCGAATCGCTGCTCCAGGCCGCTGCGCGAAGAACGGTGCTCATTGGAACAATCGAATACCACGTGAGCGGCGAAGTGCGGCCCTCGCTGCACACGACACCCGAGTCGCGCGATCTGTTCGAGCTGATGGCCGAAGGCGCCGGTCGCGGCGCGACGGAGCTGATTACCGAAGTCTCGAGCCACGCGCTCGACCAGGGCCGCATGGCAGAGATCACTTTTGACGTTGCCGTTTTCACCAATCTGACCCGCGACCACCTTGACTACCACCAGACCATGGAGCGGTACTTTGCCGCCAAGCGCCTGCTCTTCGACGGCTCGGTCTACCCTGCCCCACGCGTTGCCGTCGTTAATTCAGAAGACCCGCACGCCGAAGAGCTGGCCGCTGCCGCGCAAGCAGCCGGCGCAGAAGTTCGCACCTATGGCATTGGCAAAGGCGATTGGCGCGCGGCCCGCTACCGGCTCACGCCGGGCGGCGCCGAAATCGAGATCGAAACCCCGGCCGGATCGGCGCATCTCACTTCGCGCCTGGCGGGTGAGGTCAATATCCTCAACCTGCTCGCCGCATTTACCGCTGCGCATGCGCGCGGAGTTGCCTTCGACCTGCTGGCCGAGTCCGTAGCGAAGCTTGCTCCTGTGCCGGGCCGCTTTCAACCGGTGGATGCGGGACAGCCTTTCACCGTCATCGTGGATTACGCGCACACCGACGACGCATTGCGCAACCTGATCCGGCTGGCGCGTGAAATTACTAAAAATTCATCCGGCCGTGTCATCACGCTCTTCGGCTGCGGCGGCGACCGCGACCGCACCAAGAGGCCGAAGATGGGCCAAGCTGCGGGAGAAGGCAGCGATCTTGTGGTGGCCACCAGCGATAATCCCCGCTCCGAAGACCCGCGGGCCATCCTGGCCGAAATCGAGCCTGCTCTGCGCGCAACCGGCATCCAATACGTTGTCGAGCCGGACCGGGCCGCGGCCATCCGGCTGGCGCTGGAAAACGCCGAACCGGGCGACGTGGTACTGCTCGCCGGCAAAGGCCACGAAAGGGAGCAGATACTGGCGGACCGCACCATCCCGTTTGACGACAGCGAGGTTGCGCGCGCCGCCCTTGGCGAATTGGGGTACGGCGTGTGAGGTAACTTGCGTGATCTGGCACCGCTGGAATTCCGATTGCGTTGGCAAGTGCAACACCGTATTGTGAGGGACGATGAAGTTGACACTCGCAGAAGCCGCGATCAGTGCGGGAGCAGTGCTGGAAGCGCCGGCAAGTGTGCCCAATGCGGGTGCGCTCGTGGCTCAGGGCTACTCCATTGACTCGCGCACCGTGGGGCCCGGCGAGCTGTTCTTTGCGGTCAAGGGCGAGCGGCTGGATGGGCACGACTTCGTTGCCGCGGCACTGGAACACGGCGCCATGGGGGCGGTGGTTTCGCGGGCGCGCGTGGCCGCGCTGCCGGATGCGGCCCTGGCCGCGCCGCTTCTGGTTTGCGACGATCCGCTGCTGGCTTTGCAGACGCTGGCTGCACATGTGCGGCGCCACTGGGGCCGCTGCGTCGTCGGCATTACCGGCTCGGCAGGCAAAACGACTACGAAAGAAGCCATCTCGGCCGCACTGGGCGCGAAGTTCACAGTTCTCAAGTCACATGGAAATCTGAACAATGCCTTCGGCCTGCCACTGCAGTTGCTTCGCCTTGAGCCCGAGCACGAATACGCGGTGATCGAGATGGGCATGAATCATGCGGGTGAGATCGCCGCGCTGGCGCGCATTGCAGCACCGGACTGGGGCGTGGTGACTAACGTCGGCAACGCCCATGTCGAGAATTTTCCTGACGGGCAGGCGGGCGTTGCACGCGCAAAATTCGAGCTCGTGGAAGCGCTGCCCGCCACCGGAGTTGCATTCCTGAACTGCGATGATCCGTATGTCTCGCAGTTTGGCCGGGATTTTCTGGGACGCGTGGTCTACTTCGGTGAAGGGCCTTGCAGCAACCCGCGCATCCTCTCCGTGCGCGAAGATGTTACCGGGCTCGATATTCAGTTCCGCGCCAGCGAGTGCGAATCCGGCCTGAAACTGCAACTGCTGGGCGCGCACAATGCGCTGAATGCCATGGCTGGTGTGGCTGTAGCGCTTGAGGCGGGCGTGAATCTCGATGCCGCAGTAAAGGCTGTGGAGCAGTTAACCGCAGGCGACAAGCGCGGGCAGATTATCGAACTCGCCGGCGCAACGATCCTCAACGACAGCTACAACTCCAACCCTGAAGCCCTGCGCTCGATGATCCGCACGCTCGCCGCCCGGCCGGCAGAGGGACGACGCATTCTGGTGGCAGGCGAGATGCTGGAGCTGGGCGAGCACGCGCCGGCGCTGCACACCGCCTGCGGCCGCGCGGCGGCCGAGGCAGGGATCGACGTTGTCGCCGGCGTGCGTGGCCAGGCGGAGCATCTGGCTGCCGCAGCCTGCGCGGGCGGCGCTACCGCTGTGTTCCTCAAGGACGCCGAAGCGGCCGGTCAATGGCTCGCCGCCAACCTGCGCGCCGGAGACGTGGTGCTGGTCAAGGGCTCGCGCGGCGTGCGTCTTGAGCGGGCCATCGAAATTGTCAAAGAGCAGCTCGCAGCAGCCGAGGTCCCATGAGTTTGAAAACCCTGGCCTGCGGGCTCGAGTTGCTGGCTTCCCTCGTCGTCACCCTTCCTGCTCGTTCGGTGACTATGCCTGCGTGGACTGAGCCGATCCCGCCTTTTCGGATCGCGGGGAATCTCTATTACGTGGGAAGCGAGGATCTGGCGTCATACCTCATCGCTACTCCCGATGGATTGATTCTCATTAACTGCGGCCTCAGGGAATCGGTGCCGCTGATCGAGCAGAGCGTCGAGAAGCTGGGATTCCGCTTCCGCGATATCCGCATCGTGCTGATCAGCCACGCGCACTATGACCACTGCGGCGGCTGCGCCGAAATTCTGAGGCGCACCGGCGCAAAGTACTACGTGATGGAAGCCGATGCGCCGGTGGTCGAATCAGGCGGCCGCGCGGATTTCCAGTTTGGCAGTGAGAAGTCGATGCGCTATGCGCCGGCACATGTAGACCGCGTCCTGCACGACGGCGACACGGTGCGGTTAGGCGATACCGTACTGACCGCGCACCTGACCGCCGGCCACACGAAAGGCACTACGACCTGGACGCTCGACGTTCCGGATATTGCCGTGCCGGATATCGGCCATCCCCGCGCCAGCCGCATGCTGCACGCGGTCATCGTTGGCGGAGCCACACTCAACCCCGGTTACCGGCTGCTCGACAACCCAAGATACCCGCAAATTGCCGCCGACTACATGCGCGGCTTTGCCGTGCTGCGCTCGCTGCCCTGCGATCTGTTCCTGGGCGCGCACGGCTCCTACTTCGGCCTCACGCAGAAGTACCGGCGCTGGCTCGCGGGCGACCACGACGCCTTCATCGACCCGGCCGGCTACCGCGCCTTTGTTGACCAGCATGAGCGCGAGTTTGAAGCCGAGCTCGCGGCGCAGTCGGCAAGGCGCTAATTATTTTTTCGTCCAGCGCGTTACTACTTCTTCCGCCCGCTCCAGGGAAATTCCTCTCAGCAACACAACCTTCGTCCGCGACGATTCGCCCGACAGGATCGTTGCCGCGCTCTTTGGCAGCGCAAAGACTTCCGCAAGAAAATCGAGCAGGGCTGCGTTGGCGCGGCCTTCGATGGGCGGCGCCTGCACGGCAATATTGAGCTGCG
>JASIJX010000045.1 GCA_030049955.1 Acidobacteriaceae bacterium | reverse complement strand
GTGCGCCGCAACCAATCTGGAGAGGATCGCGATGCGCCGATTCAAATCGGTGACGTAATGCTCGATCCGGCGCGGCACCTTGTAGAAAAGAGCGGACGGATGGTGCATCTTACTCCCAGGCAGTTCGAACTGCTGCACTACCTGATGCTCAACGCAGGCCGGCCGATTCCGCATGCGCAGTTGCTCAAATCCGTGTGGGGCATGGAGTACGGCAACGAACTCGAATATCTGCGGACATTCATCCGCCAGATCCGGATAAAGATTGAGGATGATCCGGCAAATCCGAAGTATCTTCTTACCGATTCGCACATCGGCTATCGATTTGCCGAAGGGGCAAACTGAGGCGGCAGAAACTTGGCCTGCGGAAGACGCTGAGAGCACAAGAACCGGGCTGACATAAGAACCGGCCTGAAATGACCGGCTCTGTGACGGATTCCGCGCAGGCGCCGCTGCCCGTTGACGAAGGCCTTGCCGGTGGGAGAGACTGGGGCGGACGCACACGTGTGCACGTGGAGACCGCGCCGATGACGGAGCAAAAGGGCAGGGAAGCAAAAGGGATCGCGCGGCGCCCTCATCGCCAGCTATCGATCAAGGACATTGCGCGGCTGGCCCAGGTTTCGCATCCCACGGTTTCGCGTGCGCTGCAGAACAGTCCGCTGGTGAATGCGCAGACCGCCGCGCGCATCCGCAAGATTGCCGACGAGGCCGGCTACCGCGCCAGTGCCGTCGCACGCGGTCTGGTCACGCGCCGTACGCGCACCATCGGACTTGTCGTCACCACGGTTGCCGATCCGTTCGCCAGCGAAATAGTTTGCGGCATCGAGCAGACGGCTAACGATCACGGCTACTCCGTCATCCTTGCTGACTCGAACGCCGATCCGGAGCGCGAGCGCAAGGTCGTCCAATCGCTTGCCGAGCGGCGCGTTGACGGCATTATTGTCACCTCGTCGCGCGTGGGCGCGCTCTACATTCCACTGCTCAGCCAGATGATGGTGCCGATCGTTCTCGTGAACGATCAGTATCCAGGCGACTTCGTCCACTCGGTGATGATCCGCAATCAGGATGGCATGCGCGCCGTCGCTGAGCACCTGATTGCGCTTGGGCATCGCCGCATTGCGTATATCGGCGACCGGTTTGGTTATCAATCCGACACCGAGCGCCTGGCCGGTTATCGTGCTGCGCTTGCAGCAGCGAACATTGCCTCGCCGGCTGAGCTTGTGGTGCATGGCGATGGCGGCGCGGAAGGAGCCATGCGAGCGATGGAGCAACTGCTCGCTGTTGCCAAATCTCCCACCGCGGTCTGCTGCTACAACGATATGACTGCGCTGGGCGCAATGCGCTGCCTGCACAGCCGCGGCTTGCGCGTGCCGGAGGACATTTCGATCGCCGGCTTCGACGACCTGTTCTTTTCTGCTTACACCGAGCCACCGCTCACGACAGTCCGCCAGCCGATGCGCCGCATGGGCCACATGGCAATGGAAAGCCTGCTCAAGCTGATGGAAGGCAAAGACTCGATGGCGCAGATTAACATTGACGCGGAACTGGTGGTGCGGCAGTCCACTGCTCGGCCCCGAAAGAAATAGCGGCCAGGCAGTGCGGCCAGTAATTCGCCGGCTGCGCTCATGCTGCTGGAGATAAAGAAGGGATCAATACGACGAATGCCGGAGACTCTGACGCCGCTACGCACCTTTTGCGCGGAAAGCCCTGTCATCCCTGCCGTGCGCAAGCCCGAACACGTTGAGCTGGCCGCCGCGGCGCACGGCAGGATCATCTACCTGCTCACGGGCGACCCTGAAAACTGCGAGTCGATGATCCAGCGGCTGCTCGGCGCCGGCAAGCTGCCCATCGTCAACCTGGACCTGCTCAACGGATTTTCGCGCGACAAGTACGCGGTCAATTACCTCAAGCGCGTGGGGGCGCGCGGCATCATTTCGACGCACCTCGATCCGCTGCGTCATGCGCTTTCCATTGGACTCTACGCCATCCAACGGACGTTTCTGCTGGATTCGGGCGCGATGGACACCATCTCGAATCAGTTGAAGAACACGCCGGTGCACGCCCTGGAGATTCTGCCGGCAATGGTTGCGCCCAAGATGCTGCCGCGCGTGCGAGCGATCTCCGTCGATCTTCCCGTTGTCGGCGGAGGGCTGATTCAGACGATGAAAGAAGTGGAAGAGCTGATTGCGCAGGGGCTGAGCGCGATTTCGACAAGCAGGACGGAGATGTGGATCAAATAACGCAGCAAGCGAGTGAGTGATGGAACTGGCGCACAATCTCGCTAGAGATTATTTCTGCTCCCGCATCGACGGAGTAAATGTGACGCCAACCAGCAGGCCCTCGGGTGAGATGAACCGGCTTACGGTTTGGCCCCACGGTTCCTCCTTGTTCTTGATGAGCATTTGATATCCCCGCGATTCGAGATCGGCTGTAGCTTTGCGCACGTTTTCAACTTCAAACTCCAGCCATGCCTGCGGCACAGGTATGTTGGCGGGCCAGGAATCGGTGCCAAAACAGGACCGCGCCGCTTGTGAGAGAGGCCATAGCGCAAAATGCTTCGCGCCTTGAAGAGCACCCGTATACAGATAGCCCTCAGCATCCTCTTTGAAGGAGATGCCGAGGCTGCCGCCATACAATTTGCGGCTCTCAGCAATGTCACGATCAATCGGCCCAAAACCCGCGATGAACAGAACTTCTGTGCCTATGTCCGTCATGCTGGTTGCGTCTCCTTTTTAGGATGCCCATCATTGCCTCGCGCACTTCGGCGATTCTTTTCGCGACGAGCGAGTTTTTTGCTCTCGCGTCTCCTCGTACCTTGCTTCCAGTCATTCAGTGTCCGGATTCGGCAGAATAATGTCCCGAATCATTGCGTTCATCTCCGCGCAGGCGGAGATGAACTGGCGCAGCGTGCGCCGCGTGCTGCCGAAGGTGTCGAACTCCTCGGGCGTGAGGCCGTCTTCGTTGTATGCGCGCTCGAAATCGGGAAATTTGCGCAGCAGCGTGTCGACAATCTTCGGGTCGACGGGCGTGTCTATGCGCGGGACGATCTCGATATCGCTCTCGTTATAGCGCTTCTGCCATGAACAGGGCGGCGAGATGACCACGTCGCCGCCGATGAATTCGCTCCAGTGCATGTGATTGCGAAATGCGGCCGAGAGCAGGCGCAGGCGGTAGCCGCGCTCGCGATAAATCCGATATGCCTTTTTGAACACCGCCACGCCGGCCCATTCGAGATACCCGGGATCGACCGAGAGGTTGTGCTTATCGTGCAGCACCTTGAGCCAATCGTCCAGCCGGCCCACCATGATGGTGCACACCGGGCCCATCCGCGAAATATCCTGCCCTTCGGTCTCGCGCCGGCGCAGGCCGCGCTCCACTGCCTCGGCTACGGCAATTGCCTGCGGCAGGGTGAAGCTGACGGTAGCGTTGATGCTCACGCCGCGATACGTTGCCTCTTCAATAGCCGCAAGCCCCGCGTGCGTGGCCGCAATCTTGACGATCATGTTGGGCGCGAGCTGGTTGAAACGCAGGGCCTGTACAAGCATCGCATCGGCATTGCGGTAGTTGCGCGGGTCGGTTTGGATCGAGAGGCGTCCATTGCGCCCGCGCTCGCGATCGAAGATCGGCTTGAGCAGCCCGGCCGCATTCGCGGAAATCTCCTCCACGATCCGCCAGGAGATCTCGTCCTCGGTAGCCGTAGGCAGTTCGCGCGCCAGTTCCAGGATGCGCGGCTTCCAGCGCGCCATCTCCTTTTTGAGCACCGAGACGGCGATGACCGGATTGCAAGTGGCGCCCACGCCGCCGTGCTCAATCGAGTAGGTCAGCTCATCGATGGCGGCCGAATCGTTCCACAGGCAGGTGGGGGTGGTCTGCGCCATCTGGTGGAGCGGGCTCTTGAATTGGAGATGCGTAGTGGCCATATTTCTCCCGCAGGATGCAAACGTGTGCAAACAAACGCTACCACTGCCGAAAGAGGGCGGTCAAGACGGCACATAGAGCTAATGGGCCAATTTGAGGTGCTGCATCAGGCGAGGATCTGGCATAGTTCCCAGTTGCCGACTACACGACCAAAATGAAAGACAAGTCGATCATCGTGGCGATGGAGACGATTTTCCTCATGAGTCGTATATAGCTGGCCAGAAGTGAAAATTGATCGCAGGCAAGAAATCCGGCGACGAGCCGCTTATTCCGCCACGCCGCTTGCCACTTCGGTGCAATCCATTCGCAGTGTTCCATTGTCGTTGAAAATCACACCTGTGAACCGTGCTGGATTCCCTGGCATCGGCTGGCTCAGGACCTGCGCGTTGGCGTCCACATACACCACCACCTCCTGCGGATTCGTCAGAAGTGTTGTCTGTCCGCTCTGCACCGCGAACTGTGGGAATACATCGTACTCCGCCAGCTCTATCGTGTAAGTCGTGAAGCTCCCCGAGGTTCCCGTCGCCATCACAGTTCCGTTAATCGTTTGCGGCATCAGTGTCTCCACCGTTGCCGGCACATACGTCGGTGCAGGCGCCACCTCCGTCACATGTGACGTGATCGACACCATCTGCCCGGGTACCATGTTCGATCCGCTGAAGCTGGCCGCAAACGGGAGGTTTGGAATATTGGTCAGCCCGCCCCACACTGCGAAGGTCGCATTGCTGAAGTTGTACGTTGGCCATCCCCGGATATATGTTTCGGATCCCTCCGCAGACTGGTTGGCCTCGTTCAGCACAGGCCACACCGCTGCCACTTGCGTCAGAGGTCCCTGGTTCACCGTCACGTCCATTGTGTCCGCATCCGGAACAGCAACCCGCGTGGCCAGAATCGACCCGTCCGCTTGGAGTGTCCCGTCAAAATCCACTGGGATGCCCGCAGCCATCCCTTGCGCATTCCCAATGCCCTGGAAAACCGTATTTCCGTTGGTGTTCACCTGCCAGATCGTGTTAACCGAGGATCCCGGCTGCGTCCCGTCCGCCGCAGAAACCGTGAAGCCGTTCTCTCCTGCCGTCGGATTCACCACCAGTCCCTCCAGCGCCGTCATTTTCCCATTCGTTGCATTTGTCGGCTCCGTTGCCAACGTCATCGCCGTCAGGGTGAACGTCGGGGTGATCGAGAATTGCGCGATTCCATCCGTGTAGCATGTCGACGGGAAACTTTCCGACTGAGAAACCAGCAGGTTCAGCGAAAGCGCCATCGTGTTCCCGCTCAGCGTCAGCGGCTCAGGAAGTTGCACTGTCACCTGGTTGGACGGCGTTGCTCCATACGCGTATGTCGAAGTTGTGTCGCTGCCCGATTGCTGCACCAGGCACGTAAACGAGGCCGATCCCACCGTCGCCGTCGCCGACGTATACACACCCTGCGGCACATCGCTTGTGATTAGCGGCTCCCCACCCCCGTTCAGGTGCATAAACTCCACTTGTTGCGGCGTCGACATCACCGGGACGCTCGTTCCCGCCTTCGTCGTCAGCGAGAGGCTATTCAGCGTCATGGAAAACCGCGACAACCGGTCGTTGGCCGCGCTCGATACCACCACCGTCGTCAGCGTGTTCTCGCCCTGAACGGGCCCCCCGCTGCTGCCCGATGGCGCACCCCCACCGCACCCGGCAGCCATGATTACCACGCTTCCAATTGTGATGGCAAAAAAAACACGGCAGAGTCGCGTAAAGGTTCTGTTGATACAGCAAGGAGGCAGATTCATGACCGACTCCTTTACGAAAGAAACCTGCGACAAGCCTAACATCGCTGTAGCCTTTGCTGGCGGGTAAGCCGAACAGGATGTATTGCCGTCAACTCGGAAGTTACTCTTTAGGCAACATTCAGCCCACCTGTGACCCGGCGACTGAGGCCAGCTTATCGATGGACTGGACTAAACCCCCATCCACTACGCATAAAGCTGCGAGCCTTGTCTGGCTCATGCGAACCTGGTCCGGCTCATGCGCGACGCTGGATGGCGAGCAGTGTCACATCGTCCAGCCCACGGCTAGCTCCGGCGAATTCACGCACGTCTGCAAGGCATGCGGAAACAACGCCGGCCGCAGTAGCTGCGCACTGACGGCCGACGACGTTCATCACGCGATCAACGCCGTATTCGCCTTCTTCGGTACGCACTTCAGACAGGCCATCCGTGTAGAGAAAGAGCAGGTCGCCTTGTTCGAGTTGCAACCGCGTGGAAGAAAATGAGGCATCGTGAAACATTCCCAATGGCAAAGCGGTTGATTCAAGCAGCAAAGCATCGCCGCCGCAAACGGCGACGACGGGCAAATGACCCGCGTTGAAAAGCTCAACGGCGCCATTTGATTGCGCGTGCCCGCAGACCAGCGTGGCATACTGCCCGGCCAGCGCGCTGTCGCAGAGGAAGCGGTTGACGCGGGCAATAACTTCAGCCGGCGCCAGTCCCATGCCGATCAGGCTGCGGAAGAGCGCATGCAGTTGCGTCATCCGCAGCGACGCCGCTACGCCCTTGCCGGAAACGTCGCCGAGCACAAAGAAAAGCTGCGAATCGAAGGGGTACAGGTCGCAATAATCGCCGCTCACCGGTCCCAACGGCGCGTAATGATAACTTGTCTCCCATCCGGCGATCGCGAGATCCGCAGGCGGCAAAAGCCTGCGCTGCAGCTCGGCGGCAAGGTCGAGATCGCGTTGAAATTCGGCGCGCTCCAGCTCTGTCAGGTGGTCGAGACAGAACTGGACGAGCGGATCGGCGAGCAGCCGATCGCGTTCCACGGTGTCGTGACAGGTCTCGCACAGGCCGTAGGTGCTGGCGGCATAGCGATCGAGCGCCGCATCAACCTCCTCGATCAGTGCTGTCAGACCGGCGTCCTGGGGCGTAAGCGAAAGTGCGGTTTCAAGGCGGCGTTTGCGCTCTTGCAACTTGTCGTGCAGATATTCCATATCGACAGTTGTTGCCATCGGACACCTCTCGCGGTGCTGAAGTTCTGTTCTTCTGATTCTCAGATAGCATCTTCAGTGTCAAATTGTTTTTTGAAGCCCTGTGGGCTCTGGGTCGGCTTGGGGTTGCTAGCCAGGCGCAGATCGGCTGTTGACAAGCGCGGTTGGGGCATTGCATGATCGTTGGGCTGGTGCACACGTGTGCAGGCTCCATTCGAATACTCGGCCTGAATCCATCTGCCAGCCGTTGGCATGAGTACGAATACCGAGGTGGGAACCATGAGCGAGCTGCTCGTTCGTCCTGAAGTTTATGAAAACCGGATCGCCGGCCTAGGCTACGAGTTTCTTTCGTTCCAAACGCGGAGCCTCGCTGCCGGCCAGCAATATTCGGCCGCGATCGACGAGCAGGAGCTTGCCATCGTCGTTCTCGGCGGCGTTTGCTCGGTGAAAAGCTCGCGCGGTGAGTGGCGCGGCATCGGCAAGCGCGCGTCCGTTTTTGACGGCCTGCCTTATGCCGTCTATCTGCCCATCCGCACCACGTTCTCCGTTACCGCCGACACTAATTGCGACCTGGCATTCTGCTATTGCAAGGCCGAAGACGAGCACCCCGCGCGGTTGGTTACGCCTGCGGACATTCGCATTGAAATTCGCGGCGGGGGCAACGCCACGCGGCAGATTCACGACATTATTCCGCCGGCCTTCCCGGCGCACCGGCTCATCGTCGTCGAAGTCTTCACGCCGGCAGGGAACTGGTCCAGCTATCCGCCGCATAAGCACGACGTGCACAACCCGCCGGGCGAGGTCGATCTCGAAGAGATCTACTACTACCGCATTCAGCGCCCCGAGGGCTACGCGGTGCAGAAGCTCTACACGCCCGACCGGCGCATCGACGAAACGCTCACCGTGCGCGACCGCGAACTGGTGCTGGTGAAAGAGGGGTACCATCCGGTGGTTGCCGCGCACGGTTACAACGTGTATTACCTCAACGCGCTTGCTGGCTCGGCGCGTTCGCTCGCGGCATCGGACGATCCCGAATACGCGTGGGTGCGCGCCGAATGGCGCGACAAGGACCCGCGGGTGCCGATGGTGAAGTAGAGCAGGGAACAGGGAATAGGGAACAGGGAATAGGGAATAGGGAATAGGGAATAGAACTAGCGTCCAAAGGTTAATTGTTCGGAGAAAGAGTTATGACAACGCGCCGCATGACCATGGCACAAGCGCTGATTGCGTTTCTGAAAAATCAATACGTGGAGCGCGATGGCCGCGAGCACCAGTTCTTCGCCGGCATGCTGGGCATCTTCGGGCACGGCAACGTGGCTGGCATTGGCCAGGCGCTGCAGCAGAGCCCTGACTTCAGGTACATTCTGGTGCGCAACGAGCAGGCCGGCGTACACTTCGCAACCGGCTTCGCCAAGGCTGCAAACCGTCTGCGTGCGTGGGCGTGTACTTCGTCCATCGGCCCGGGCGCGACCAACATGATTACCGGCGCGGCGCTGGCCACCATCAACCGGCTGCCGGTGCTGCTGTTGCCCGGCGACATCTTCGCGCGGCGTAACGTTTCGCCCGTGCTGCAGCAGCTTGAATCGCCCTCCACGCAGGACATTGGCGTGAACGACTGCTTCCGTCCTGTGTCGCGCTACTGGGACCGCATCTACCGCCCGGAGCAGCTCATCACCGCACTGCCCGAGGCCATGCGCGTGCTCACCTCGCCCTCGGACTGCGGCGCTGTGACGCTCGCGCTGCCGCAGGATGTGCAGGCCGAGGCGTACGACTATCCCGAAGAGCTTTTCCGCAAGCGCGTCTGGTTGATTCGCCGCACTGAGCCCGATCGTGTCTCGCTCGATCGCGCAATTGCCGTCATCCGCACCGCAAAGCGCCCGCTGATAATTGCCGGCGGCGGCGTGCTGATGAGCGAAGCCTCGTCCGCACTTGCCGCCTTCGCGGAGAAAACCGGCATCCCCGTTGCTGAAACGCAGGCGGGCAAAGGCTCGCTCGCGTGGGACCATCCACTAGAGGTGGGCGCCATCGGCGCGACCGGCACGCTCGCTGCAAACCGCCTGGCGCAAGAGGCCGACCTCATCATCGGCATCGGTACGCGCTACTCCGATTTCACCTCGGCTTCGATGACCGCTTTCCAAAACCCGCAGGTGCGCTTCGTCAACATCAACACCGCTGAGTTCGATGCCTACAAGGTTGGCGCGATTCCCTTAGTCGCCGATGCGCGCGTTGCTCTCGAGCATCTCGCCGCGTCGCTCGCCAAATATCACGTCGCCAAAGACTATGCCATCGAAATTGCCAAGCTCAAGCAGCAATGGGAGGTCGAGGTCGATCGCCTCTTCCACTTGAGCAATGCTGGCAAGCCTGCGCAGAGCGAGGTCATCGGCGCGCTGTGGGAGGTTTCCGGCCCGCGCGATGTGCTGGTTTCTGCAGCCGGCAGTCATCCCGGCGACCTGCACAAGCTGTGGCGCACGCGAAGCCCCAACGGCTACCACATGGAGTACGGCTACTCCTGCATGGGTTACGAGATTCCCGGCGCGCTGGGCGCGAAAGTGGCTGATCCTAAGCGCGAGGTCTTCGCCTTTGTGGGCGACGGCACCTACCTGATGATGCCCACCGAGATCGTCACCTCTGTGCAGGAAGGCATCAAGATCATCGTCGTGCTCGTCGACAATCACGGCTTTGGCAGCATCGGCAGCCTCAGCCGCTCGCTTGGTCAAGGCGGCTTTGGAACGAAGTATCGCGCACGCAACGCCGCAAGTGGGCAGCTCGATGGCGAGCCGCTCTGCGTAGACTTTGTAGCCAACGCCCGCAGCCTGGGCGCGCACGCTGTGAAGGTCGGCTCGATAGCAGATTTGAAAAAGGCGCTTGAAGAGGCGAAGAAAGCCGATCGCACGAGTGTTGTCGTTATTGAGACCGATGCGTCGGTCGGCGTGCCCGGCTACGAATCCTGGTGGGATGTCGCGGTGGCCGAGGTGTCGGAGCTTGATTCGGTGCGCGAGGCGCGCGCCCGCTATGAAGAAGCGCGCAGGTGCGAGCGCTACCACCTTTAGGAGTGACGGGGAGATCGCATGAAGAAGCTGCTGGTTGGCAATGCGCCTTGTTCGTGGGGCATGCTGGAAAATCAGGACAGGAGCAAATCTGCTCCCTATGGCCAGATGCTCGACGAGTTAGTTGGGACCGGCTATACCGGCACCGAACTCGGCGACTGGGGCTACATGCCTACTGACCCGGAAGCGCTGCGCGCAGAGCTCGCCAGGCGCAACAACGTGGTGATGCTCGGCGCTTTTGTGCCTGTCGCGCTTAAGCACAAGAGCGCGCACGCCGAAGGCCGCAGCAGAGCCGTGAAGACAGCAAAGCTTATCGCGGCCGTAGCTACCGATCCCAAGCCATTTCTGGTTCTCTCCGACGACAACGGCACTGATCCGGTACGCACTGGACGCGCTGGCCGTATTACGCCGGCCGAAGGTTTGAGCAAAGACGAGTGGAAGATTTTCGCCGGCGGCGCAGATGAGATCGCCAAAGCTGTCTGCGAGGAAGCTGGCCTGCGCACTGTCTTTCATCATCATTGCGCCGGGCATGTCGAGACGCCCGACGAGATCGCGACGCTGCTCGACTCGACAAGTCCCGATCGCCTGGGACTGGTCTTCGATACAGGGCACTATCTGCACGGCACGGGACGCGAAGACGCCGATCTAGTCGCGGCGCTCGATCGCTTCGCCGATCGCATCTGGTACGTGCATTTGAAAGACCTCGATCCGAAGGTCGCGCGCCGCAGCCGCAAAGACGGTTGGGATTATTTCTCGGCGATGCGCAATGGTCTTTACCCGGAGCTGGGCAAAGGCTGCGTGGATTTTCCTGCGCTGCTGCGCTGGCTCGGCAAACGCGATTACAAAGGCTACGTGCTCGTAGAGCAAGATGTGCTGCCCGGCATGGGCACGCCGAAGGAAAGCGCCGCACGCAGCCGCGAATACCTGCGGACGATCGAGGGAAACTTTGCATAAGCGGCAAGTCGAACTTTGCATGAACTGTGAGGGGCAATGAGCAAAAAACTCTGTTTCGGACTTCTCGGCGCGGGCCGCATCGGCCGCGTGCACGCAGAAACGCTCGCCTTCCGTTTGCCGGAGGCTGAGATCACTACTATTGCCGACATCAACCGCGAAGCCGCGCAGGCAGTTGCTACGCGCTGCGGCATTCCGCGCGTTGTCTCATCGGCAGAGGAAATCTTCGCCGACGAATCCATTGACGCTGTGCTCATTTGCACGTCCACGGATACGCACGCGGGCCTCATTGCGAAGGCGGCAGAAGCGGGCAAGCATATCTTCTGCGAAAAGCCCATTTCGCTGAGCCTCGATAAGATCGACAGCTCGCTTGAGGCGGTTGAACAAGCCGGCGTGCAGTTGCAGGTAGGCTTCAACCGGCGCTTCGACTCGAACTTCGCGCGCGTGCGTCAGGCCGTCAGAAACGGCGAAATCGGCACGCCGTGGCTCATGCACATCATCAGCCGCGACCCGGCGCCGCCGCCCATATCCTACCTTGGCCCATCGGGCGGCTTGTTTCTCGATATGATGATCCACGACTTCGATATGGCGCGCTTTCTCATCGGCGACGAGGTTGAAGAAATCTACGCGGCTGGCGCGGTTCTTGTTGACCCGGCCATCGGCGAGGCCGGCGACATCGATTCGGCCATCGTCACGCTGCACTTCCGCTCGGGCGCCATCGGCACCATCGACAACTCGCGCAAAGCGACCTTCGGCTACGACCAGCGCGTGGAAATCCTGGGCAGCAAAGGCAAGATCGCGACCGAAAACCGCTATCCTAACCAGGTTGTCGTCAGCGGCGACAAATCCGTGTACACTGATCTGCCGTTGCCCTTCTTTATGGAACGCTATACCGAAAGCTTCGCTGCCGAGCTGTCGGCCTTCACGCGCGCCGTGCTCGAGGGTGCGCCTGTGCCCGTCACCGGACCTGACAGCCGCGTTCCCGTGGCGATGGCGCTGGCCGCGGGCAAGTCGTTCCGCGAGCATCGCCCGGTACGGCTCGAAGAAGTTTCATCCAGGGAGGTTTGCTCCGCATGAAGCAGTCTGCGCTGCGCTGCATTCTCACCGACGTTCACCTGTGGGTGCCGGTGGTGGTGCTCATTTTTGGCACGATTCTCCTGATGACCCTGAGGTAATCCTGTGAGCGATGCGGTCATGGCTGCGCGTGAGCGGTCCACGCTTTCTCTTCACAAGCTCGGCGTCTATTGCGGGCTGGCAGCGGCCGTATGGCTGGGTAGCGCGGAGGCGCCGACCAAGCTCGTCAACGAAGGCTTCTCGCCGTTCATCATTTCGATGGGCATGGTGATGGGTGCGTTCGTCGCTCGCTGGAGCCTGCCCACCATGCTCAAAGGCACGAACTTCGTCTTCGCCGACCTGCGCGAGAAGCCGCACCTCATCGTGTGGGCGCTGATTGGCGGAATGCTGTGGGCCGTCGGCAACACGCTTACTATCTTCGGCGTGCGCAACGTGGGCCTCGCCGTCGCCTTTCCGCTATGGAATACCAATAGCCTCGTGGGGTTGTTCTGGGGCTGGTTGCTGTTCAAAGAGTTGCGCGGATCGCGTGCGCGCGACTGGGCCAAAGTCGTCGGCGGAGCCGCAGCCATCGTAATCGGTGCAACCGTGCTGGCTCTGGCTACCACGCATACTGCTGCCGCGCAGGGCCGCGCCATCGTCGGCATTGTCGCGGCGGTGGGCGCAGGCGTGATGTTCGGCACCATGTATATTCCGTACCGCAAGGCCTATATCAGCGGCATGAACCCGCTCTCATTCGTCACCATCTTCACTTTTGGCGAAGTTGGCACAGTCACCGCACTGGGATTGGCCTTCTATGGCGGAACGCATCCGCTGCTCGCCGAACTCGATCGCGCGCGGCCCATGCTCTTCTGGCCGTTCCTTGGCGGATTCTGCTGGGTGATCGGCGACCTGTTCCAGCAGTATGCGGCCAAATACATCGGCATTGGCCGCGGCATTCCGCTGTCGAACACCAACCAGCTCTGGGGCCTTGCCTGGGGCGCGCTGGTGTTTGCTGAGTTTGCCGGTCTAGCCTCCGGCTCAAAGCTGCTCATTATTGCGGGCTCGACCATCATGATCGCCGGCGCCGTTTCCATCAGCATGGCCGCGCCGCCGCCGTCGGAGCTTGAAAACTGGCGCGCCGCCATGCACCGCGAGTGCGAGCGCTATAAGCTCAACGCGGATGAGGTGGCCGCGGTCGTCGCCGGCGACGATCCGCTGGCCGATAGCAAGCATCCGCGCCGCTGGTGGGAAGTGCTCATCATGCTGTCGGCTATAGGCATCTTTGTGTGGCTTGCCGCAGGAACGCGCGCGCAGCACATTTACGTCAATGTTCCCTGGATGCTCGTTCTGATCGCCGGAACGATCGTTCCCCTGATCCTTGTCGGCGCGCTGCTGTGGCGGCGCACGCGCTTTTCCTAGCCATCGGGAAGTCACAACCATCGTCGCGATTTCAAGCCGCGATTCTAAGCATGGTTCCATGCGCGATGATCGCGCCGATTTTTTATTGACACACGTGTGTTGCCTTTGTTACGGTGCTGTTCGCGGAAGAGGATAAGAGAAATCCACCGCTGAAATTAGACAAGGATGCATGGGGCGAGCGATTCGGTTTGCCCCCGCGCGTTGTGTCTTTCTTCGGCGGTGGATTTTGTTTTTTTTCCGAAAATTTAACCGCGCACTATGCCGGATTTAGCCATTCTTAAGTGGGGATGAATTCGTAATTCATTCGCACCTTTTTGGTTTGCTTTATCGGCCCTTGCGTCGGGCTCTTTGTCTTTTTTCCCGGCAGCAACAACACGCAACCGTGATTCGAACGTGGACTTGGAGGCGGCAGTATGAATCGAACCAAACGATCTGTTGGAAGCATGCGCACTGTTGCGCTGCTCAGCCGTGGGATGTATTGGGCAATTGCACTTCTACTTGTTCTGCCGGGCATGAGAGTAATGGCCCAGTACGAAGATGGCAGCATCGTGGGCACCATCCGCGATTCGACCGGCGCGGCCGTGGCGAACGCCACGGTGACCATCACCAATACGGCAACAAATGTGACTTCGATAGCGAAAACAAATGCCAGCGGCGATTACGAGGTGCCGTCCCTGCGAGCAGGCGTATATACGATTTCAGCCAGTGCCACGGGATTTGCCTCGGCCGAGGCCAAGGACATCACCCTTTCGGTCGGCGGCCGTGAACGTATCGACCTTGCCCTCAAGATTGGGTCGACCCAGACGACGGTGGAAGTCAGTGACGTGGCCCTGCAGATCGAAACCGAGTCCAGCCAGCGCGACCAGACCATCACCAATTACCAGTCCGAGGCTCTGCCCCTGGTGAACCGCAACTATACTGACCTGCTTGCCACGGTGAGCGGCACCCGCCAGGCGCCGACGCAGGCTACCACATCGAGCAATGAGAACAGCCTCATCCGGCAGGGAGCATATAACGTCAACGGACAGCGCTCGGTCTTCAACAACTTCCTGCTCGATGGAATGGATAACAACTCCTACGGCGAATCGAATCAGGGCTTCGACAACCAGATCATCTCGATTCCGCCCGATTCTGTTTCACAGTTCAGCGTGGTCACCAACAACGAGAGCGCGGAATACGGACGGAGCTCGGGCGCGACGATCAATGTCGAGTCGCAATCGGGCGGCAATGGCCTCCATGCCACAGCTTATGAATTTCTGCGCAACACAGATTTGAACGCGGCGGGCTTTTTCAAGCCGACCTTGATCGGCACCAATGGCCCGGTGCCGTTTGTGAAGCCGACGACCAATCGCAACCAGTTCGGCGGCAACCTCGGCGGCCCAATTCTCCGCGACAAGCTCTTCTACTTTCTTGACTACGAGGGACTGCGGGCCATCACCAAGCCGCTTTATGTCTATACCCTGCCGACACAGAACGAGCTGAACGGAATTCTTGTTGTGCCGGTCCGCGACGCGGTCACAGGCACGGTCTATCCAGCCGGGCAGGCGATACCGTCCAATGCCATTAATCCTCTTTCGGCTACGATTGTCAGCGCATTCAAGAACATTGCGGGCTTGCCGGTGTCGGGCTCTTCAAGCACCGGACTGAACAGCAATGATTACTCGGTCTTGATCCCCTTCCGCGACTATTACGATAAGGGCGATCTGCGGCTGGACTATGCGGCCAGCGCCAGCGCGCGGTACTTCCTGCGCATCAGCGATCGCAAGGAGACGGGCATCAACTTTGCCACGATACCTCTTCCTTTGGAAGGACAAACCGCGGGCACACAGCGCATCCTGGACCAGCAAATCGCCCTCGGATATACGGGCCTGTTTGGCTCCAACCGGGTGCTGGATTTGCGCCTTGGCCTGTCTCGCACCAAGGCAGGCAAAACGCCTCTCAGCGCCGGAACCACTCCCATTCCGATTCCCGGCCTGCCCACTACGCCCAGCCTTGCGGGCGGTCTGCCGGCCATTTCGATTACCAATTTTCAAGCCTTCGGCCGCCAAACCACCAATCCGCAATTCCAGAATCCAGCCTTGATGGATCCGAAGGTTAACTACACCTGGGTCAAGGGCAATCACTCCTTGAAGTTCGGCTACGAGTGGGAAAAGATCTGGATGGGCGTGCTGGACAACAACCCGCTTTACGGATCGTTCACCTTTGGTGGAGGCCTCAGCGAATGCCCTGCGGGGACGGCGATTCCCGGCGGCGGCACCTGCCCCGCTCCTACCAAGGTCGCAGACACCTACTTCGCGGATTTCCTTTTCGGAACTACGAGCGCATACTCGCTGGCCAACTTCTTCGAGGCGCATCTCCGTCAAACGATCGACAGTACCTACGCACAGGATGACTGGAAGGTGCGTCCCAACCTGACGCTGAATCTGGGCCTCCGTTGGGAGTACGGTTCCCCCTATTCCGAGGCGAACAACTATGTCTCCAACTGGGACCCGGTCTCGCAGACCGTGTTTACGCTGTCTCCAGGAGCAGTCTCCGGCAACGGCATTACCCCGACGAGCGGTAGCGGGGTTTATGGCAAGACACTCGTCAACCCGGACCTGAGCGACTTTGCGCCGCGCATTGGCTTTGCCTACGCGCCAACCACGAACTGGTCGATCCGCGGCGGCTTTGGCACCAGCTATGTGCACTATACGCGCGCGGGCTCCGGTGACATCGCCGCCATTAACGCCCCGCAGGCGCAGTTTGCGTCGGTCACGCAGATCGCGCCGACGACAAGCAATCGCTGCGCCTCTCCGCTCCCATCCCAAATCATTCCCACGGGATCAACCACGGAGACCTGTTACGTGACCGCCGATGAGGGCTTTCCGTCGGCGCTGGCCACCAACTTCAATCCTGCCACCGATAACATCACCTGGGTGCCGAAGAACACGCGCGACAGCTATGTAGAGAGCTATTACCTGGCCGTCCAACGGCAGTTGTTCAAAAACGGCCTGCTCGACGTGGCCTATGTCGGCAGTCATGGCCTGAAGTTGCAGGGCTTTATCAACGGCAATCAACGCAACATCACGGCAACGGGCGGCTATTTGCGTCCTTTCGGAAACTGGCCTTCGGATATCACCGAGGCTCTCAACGAATTCTATTCCCATTACGACTCTTTGCAGGTCCGGTATGAGCAGCGCACGACGGCTGGCCTCACTCTGCTCAACAGCTTCACCTGGGAACACTCGCTGGACAACGCCAGCGCCTCGCTCGAAGGCAATACGCCCTCTCCACAAAACGCCAACAACCTGGCCGGCGATTATGCGCAGTCGGACTATAACCTCCCGGTCAGCAACATCACCAGCCTCGTCTACGATATGCCGTTCGGGCGCGGGCGCCGGTTCGGGCAGAACCTGAATCCCGTGCTGGATGGATTCCTCGGCGGTTGGCAGGTGAGCGCGATCAACACCGCGCAGGCCGGCACGCCATTTGACCT
>JASIJX010000392.1 GCA_030049955.1 Acidobacteriaceae bacterium | reverse complement strand
TTGGCGCTGACGTGGATGATTTCCTTGGGATTGCCCAGGTCGTCAACGATGTGGTCGCGCTCGAAGAGCAAATCGTTGAGGTCGCCGAGGATGGCGCCGAGGTTTTTGCCGGTGGTGATGGCGCCCCAGCCGCCGATGGAGTGGAAACGAACGGCGACTGCGCCGTCGGGCAAGAGCGACGGCGTTTCATCGCCTATGACGGCATAAGGGTGGTCGATGCCGAGGACGAAGAAGTTCGCGCCCTGGGCAGCGGTCTTGCCGTCCTTGCGAGCGCGGCCGGCGGCGGCGTACTCCCATGCGCCGATGATGTGCTCGGGGCGGAAGTCGCGCGAGCCGAGGCCGTAGCTGCCGTTGAAGAAGCGCGGCACTTCAGCCAGCGTGACCTTGGGCAGGCCGTCGGTTCCCTGCACTGCTTTCGAGAAGGCGGTGCGGATATCGCGGCCCAGGGGGTTGTCGCCGGCCATGGCTTCGTCGGTGCGCTCGAGGATGATGACGTTCTTCTTGCCCTTGAGGGCGTTTACGAGGGCGGCCTCAGGGAACGGGCGAATTACGTTGATGTGGATGGAGCCGACCGAGGCGCGGCGCGTGGCGCGCAGGTAGTCGACGGCGGCCTCGATGTTCTCGGCGGCTGAACCGAGCGAGACGAAGATGGTTTCGGCGTCTTCGGTCTTCGACCCCACGGACGAAGACCTGTCCGCGGGGGCCCCGTAGTACTCGGAGATGAGGCCGTAGCGTCGGCCGGTGAGCTCGGCGAACTTTTCGTAGGCTTCTTCAAGGAAGCCCAGAATGGGCTCGGTGAAGTTGTTGCGCCGCGCCACGACGCCCTGCATGTAGTGCTCTTGATTCTGCACGGGGCCCATCAGGACGGGGTTGGTGAGGTCCATCATTTTGGGCACGCGGCGGCGGGTGGGGCCGAAGAGCGTTCGCTGCGCCTCGGTGGGGCAGTCGATGATGTCGTCGGGGGCGCCGAGATACTCGCGAATCAGCTCCGATTCATGTTTGTAGAAGGTGCGCTCGAGGTGCGTGGTCAGGAAGCCGTCCATGATGTTCATGCCCGGCGTAAGCGAGAGCTCGGTGACTCGGCGCAGGATGAGCGACTGGTCGGCGGTCTGCTGCGCGTCCTTGCCGAAGAGCATGATCCAGCCAGTGTCGAGCGCGCCGTAGACATCGTCATGGCCGCAGTGCACGTTGAGGGCATGCTTGGTAAGCGCGCGGGCACCCACTTCAAGCACCATTGTGGAACCCTTGCCGGGCGCGTGGTAGTACTGCTCGACGCCATAGACGACGCCCTGGCCGGAGGTGAAGTTGACGACGCGCTTGCCGCAGACGGAATGGGCGATGGCGCCGCCCTGGGCCGCGTGCTCGCCTTCGGTTTCAATGGCAATCGTGTTGCCGCCGAAGACGTTCAGCTTGCCTTCCGCAAATGCCTGCTGGAACAGCTCGCCTCCCTCGGTGGAGGGAGTGATGGGGTAAAAGACGCCAGCGTCGGCAATGCGGGTCTCGGTGTGATACGAGACGAGCTGGTTGCCGTTTGCGGTAACTCGGATTCCTGGATAACGAGCGGCAGCTTTCGCAGCTTTCATAAATTCCTCTCTGGTGACACGCTTCCCGTGTCGATAAACGTTGCCATGCGCCCTCGGTGCGCTCTGAAAAGGTGGCTGGGCGAAGGCCCGGTCCATCTGAAACATGGGCCTCAAAAAACTGCCGCTGCTCGAAAGCCGCGGCCTTTATCGATTTACCCTTGCTGGTCCCTGCATTCCATTTAATTTGGGGAGAGCAGGAAGACCCAAGTCGAAGGTGATGCCTAATCCTTAGTATGCACCTGTAAATGGAGACGCGGTCCCATCTCGCGGGACGTGGAAAACCCTCTTCGGGCTGGGTTTGCGCGCCATTTTTCACCCTCGCCGGCGCTCCCTGCGCGGCGCGCCGACGGCGCTTAAAAGAGCCGCAGCGGAGTTGCGCTACCATACAGACAGGATTGGGGTTGGCCAATGTTTGTGATCGTCTGGCAGTTCGAAGTCGCCGAAGAGAAGATTGCCGCCTTTGAAGCTGCCTATGGGTCAGACGGATCGTGGGCCAAGCTCTTCCGCACGTCGCCCCAATATAGGGGTACAGAGCTGCTTCGCGACGCCTACGTTCCAGGCGGCTATGTGACGATCGACCGGTGGGCGAGCGAAGAGGATTTCCGCGCGTTTCGCAAGGAGCATGACAAGGAATACGAGGCGCTGGACCGGGCATGCGATGCGCTGACGGCGCGGGAGCGGCGGGTTGGGGCTTATACTGTGTGAGGTTCTGGGGGACTGCGCTATTCCGCGCTATCGAGGATCAGCAAATTTCGGCCGTATTCGGGGCCTGCCATATAGCGAAGTCCGTGATCGAATGTCACCAGAACGCCGTTTTCCTTGATTGCCAGGCCGAGCAGATAGGCATCGGTGACCTGCTGGTGACCTGTAATGCGCGACGCGAATGGTGCGGTGAGTTCGACCCAGCTTGCATTGATTTCCCAATAGAGATGATCAGCAAACCTTCTTAACGACTGCAGAATGGCAATGCTTTGCTCCATCTTCCTGCGGCTCTGGATGGCTGGATTAGTGGTTATGCGGATATACCCGGCCTCCGTTAAAGGGCAAAGGCCCCAAACCCCTCGCCGAGCCGTAAACCACTCGCGTGCCTTGCCGTTAAGCCGATGATCCGGATCAGTGAGAGCGATCAAGACATTCAGATCAGGTAAATTTCTTCGGGTCAAACTCTTCCTCCTCAAGGCGCTTCACCATCTTCGACGTGATCGTTCTCCCCGTAGGAGGGAACATCGGAATCCCTTCCGGAGAGAAAATGATCTCCGGCTCCGTAGCGGGCGGAGCCTCCGCTTTCCGGATGAGCTCGTTGATCGCTGCGCTGAGGCTTAGACCCCGCGTCCGGGCATAGTAGGCCGCAAAATCGTGGGCTTCAGCATCGAGTGTGATCGTGGTTCTCATGCTTCAATTCTACATCACAATCTCTTTATGATGCATATATCGCGATATTGATGCTTATAGTGAAAATTGATGCAAATCTATTGCTTTGATGCTTAATCGAGATGATATGGCCGGCCGCGCAGTTGGGATGGTTCTTCCCTGGTTTTCCTCTTTTTTCGCCATTTTTTCCTGTTTTTCAAGGTCTTACCCTGCTACAATCCCCTTCGAAATCCAATTCAAGCCCTGCCATATGGTGCCGCAAGGGGAGCAAAAAGGCCGGGGCGAGCATCTTTGAGGAGCTTCATGGCAATCGTTGACGACCGGGCCAAAGCGGTAGAACTTGCCCTCGCGCAGATCGAAAAGCAGTTCGGGAAGGGATCCATTGTGCGGCTGGGCAGCCGTGAGGCGCTGCTGCCTATTTCGGTCATTTCGACGGGGTCCATCAGCTTTGACGCAGCGCTGGGCGTGGGCGGGGTTCCGCGCGGCCGCGTGACGGAGATCTTCGGGCCGGAGTCGTCGGGCAAGACGACCATTACGCTACAGGTGATCGCCGAGGCCCAGAAGGCCGGCGGGATGGCGGCCTTTGTCGACGCTGAGCACGCTCTCGATCCGATTTATGCGAAGAAGCTGGGCGTGGACACAGACAACCTGCTGGTTTCGCAGCCGGACTCGGGCGAGCAGGCGCTGGAGATTACCGAGGCGCTGGTGCGCTCGGGCGCGATCGACGTGCTAGTTGTGGACTCGGTGGCGGCGCTGGTGCCCAAGGCGGAACTGGACGGCGAGATGGGCGACAGCCACGTGGGCCTGCAGGCGCGGCTCATGTCGCAGGCGCTGCGCAAACTTACGGGCACGGTTTCGAAGTCGCGTACGGCGCTTATTTTTATTAACCAGATTCGCGAAAAGATTGGCGTGATGTTCGGCAACCCCGAAACCACGACCGGCGGCCGGGCGCTAAAGTTCTACTCCTCGGTGCGCATCGATATCCGGCGCATTGCCGCCGTCAAGGAAGGCGACCAGGTGGTGGGCTCGCGCACCAAGGTGAAGATTGTGAAGAACAAGGTGGCAGCGCCGTTCCGCGAAGCAGAGTTCGACATTCTGTACGGCGAAGGCATCAGCCGCGAGGGCGACGTGCTGGATCTTGCCGTCACGCACAACATCGTCGAAAAGTCCGGCGCGTGGTACAGCTACTCGGGCGAGCGCATCGGCCAGGGACGTGAAAATACGCGGTCGTTCCTCAAGGAGAACCGCGACACCTTTGCGAAGATGGACGGCGAGTTGCGCAAGAAGCTGAATATCGGCGCGGTGAAAGCGGAAGTTCCCGAGGTACCGGCAAACGGCGCTGCGGAGGCCAAAGAAGCTGTGCGCGTGCGGCGGGGCTGAGATCTTTCAAAGCGCAAGGAAAACGGCCGGGAGCAATCCCGGCCGTTTTTATTTGCCGCCGCATCACTGCACGAGGGTGATGGTCGCGCTGGCTGATCCGGTGGCGTAGTTTGTACCGGAATAAGTTGCTGTGATGGTCTGCTTGCCGGCGGGCAGGCTGGAGGTGGCGTAGCTGGCCTGTCCGCTGCTGTTGACGGGAACTGTCGC
Source organism: Acidobacteriaceae bacterium (assembly GCA_030049955.1). Next base: position 2,040 of record JASIJX010000392.1, on the reverse strand, counting down.
CAGAAGCGTCGAGCCGTCATAGAAAGAGATCGCGCCGTTATCATTCGGCGGGCCTGCGCTCCATGACGCGACCGATGCTGAGAACGTGATACTGGTGCCTACGGTGGTGTAATACGTTGAAGGCGTAAGCGAGACGACCACGGGTGCGGGCGTCACTGTGAAGGTTTCTGTTTGCGAAGCCGCGGCGGCGTAGTTGGTCTGCTGCGCGTAGCCGATCGTGACGCTTTGGTTGCCGACGACCGGTTGAGTAATGGTGAACTGCGCATTGCCGCTCGAGAGCGGCACGGCAACGGGCGCTGCGCCGTTGTAGCTGTAAGTGATATTGCCCTGCGCCGAGCCTGCGTTGGAGCTGACGTTGACGGTGCACTGGTAGTTGCCGCCATATGGGAACGACGAGTTCCAGCAGGAAACCGACATGTTGACCGGAACCGGGCTGACGGTGAGCACGGTTGGAGACGATGATCCTGCGGGATTGTTTTTGTCGCCCGAGTAGACGGCGGTGATGGAGTGCGCGCCGGCATTCAGCCCAGGCGAAATGTACCAGTAGGCACAGCCGTTGCCACCAAGACTAAGGGTGGTCAGCGTAGTTGTGCCGTCGTCGATCTGCACGGTTCCGGTGGGTGTTGCTTTTGTCGCTCCGGTGATGCAGACGGTAACGTTGGTAGCTCCGGGATAGGTGAGCTGCGTGCTCGCAAACTGCAGCGAGATGGCCGCGTCGTAGACGTTGAGCGAGAGGCTTGCCGAGGAGCCGAGGTGATTGGCATCGCCCTGGTACTGCGCCGAGATGGCGAGTACGCCGGAGGCCGATGGCGTGAAGGCGCAAGTGGCTACGCCGGAGGGATTGAGCGTTGCCGAGCACAGTGTGGTTGAGCCGGAAAGGAAGACGACGGTTCCGGTGGGCTGCACCGCTCCAGTAACGGTTGCGGTGAGCGTTTCGGGCTTGCCCTGCACGCCGGGATTGGGGCTGGCCGAGGCAGTAATTGAAGTTGGAGCCTGGGCGACGATGAGTGTTGCCGTGGAGGAAGTTGCAGCCGCGTAGCCGTTGGTGCTGGTGTACGCGGCGGAGACGGTGTGCGATCCGGCGGCAAGGCCCGTGACTACCACTGTGGCTGCGCCGTTGACGAGCGTGGCATTGTAGGTGGAACTGTCGACGGTGAACACTACCGCGCCGGCCGGCGTGACCGATGCGCCGGAGACCGTCGCGCTGAGCGTAACAGACTGGCCGTAGATGGGCGATGCCGGAGAGAACGCGCCAAGGTTGATGGTGGAAGCCGGCGGCGTAGATGGGCCGGTGAGCGTGAGTTGCACCGAGGACGGCGTCGACAATGCGGCATTGGTGAGGTTGCCGTTGAAGGTGACGGTGTCGGTGGTGGTGGTAAAGGTTGTGGGCGTGTATGCGGCGGAAAGCGCGCAGACGCCACCGACGGCTAAGGCGCCAGATCCGCTTGCGTTGAGAGTGCAGTCGGTGGAAGCCGTGGGAGTCAGGCTGTAGTCGGTGGTATCGGTCTGGGTGAAGGATGTGCCCGTGAAGATCTGATTGCCCGATTCGAGCATGTTGACGGTTTGCGGCGGTTCGGACGCGCTGAACTGCACGTAGCCTTGCGTGCGGACGAGCTTGAGCACGCCGCCTGCGGAGCCGGTGTAGAGATTGCCGGCTGAATCGATGGCGAGCGCGGCGGGCGTAAGGCTAGCGACGGTGAACGAGGCGCTGTTGCTGCTGGCCGGGACGGCGAGAATGTCGGCACTGTCGGCGATCAGCAGGTTGCCAGCCGCATCGGTTAGGGCCGCTGACGGCGCGATGGCGGACGTGGTTACAACGGTGGCCGTGTTGCTCTGCAGGCTGTAGCGATAGATTGCCGGTGCGCCGGGATCGGAGACGAGCAGATTGCCGCTTGGGTCGATGGCGAGTCCGCTTGGCGAAACCAGATTGCCAACGCTCAGCGTGCGCTCGGAGTTTGTAATGGGATTGATCTGATAGACGAGTTTTGCGGCGGAATCCGAGACGTAAAGATTGTTTAGCGCATCGACTGCGATGCCGGC
>JASIJX010000391.1 GCA_030049955.1 Acidobacteriaceae bacterium | reverse complement strand
TGGAGCCGCGAGTACTTCACTATGGACGAGCGGCTTTCGGTCGCCGTCCGCGAGGCGTTTGTGCGCCTCTACGAGCAGGGGCTCATCTATCGCGGCGCCTACATCGTGAACTGGTGCCCGCGCTGCCAGACGGCCATCAGTGATCTTGAAGTTGTTCACGAAGAACAGAAGGGGCATCTCTGGGAGATCCGGTACCCGGTTGTCGGTGACGATGGCAGAGATACCGGCGAGTTCCTGACTGTAGCGACGACGCGCCCGGAGACGATGCTCGGCGATACGGCCGTAGCCATTCATCCCGAGGACGAGCGCTACAAGAATCTACACGGAAAAAAGCTGCGCCTGCCCTTGATGAACCGCGAGATTCCCATCATCCTCGACGAGTGGGTGAGCCGCGAATTCGGCACCGGCGCGGTGAAGGTGACGCCGGCGCACGATCCAAATGACTTCGCGCTGGGCGAACGGCACCATCTGTCCTCCATCAACGTGATGGACGATCGCGCGCATATTAACGAGCACGGCGGGCCGTACGCAGGACTCGATCGCTACGCGGCGCGCAAGAAGATCGTTGCTGACCTTGAGGCCCAGGGGCTTCTGGCCGGCGTCAAGGACCACGTAAACAACGTGGGCCACTGCGACCGCTGCAAGACGGTCGTGGAACCGCGCCTTTCGACGCAGTGGTTCATTAAGATTCAGCCGCTGGCCGACAAAGCCATCGCCGCCGTCAAGCCGGACGCCAGCGGACGCAAGGCCATCCGCTTTACGCCCGAGAATTACGAGAAGATCTACCTCGACTGGATGAACAACATCCACGACTGGTGCATTTCGCGGCAGCTTTGGTGGGGCCACCGGATTCCTGCGTGGCACTGCGCTACCTGCCACAAGATCACGGTGGCGCGCGAGGACCCCGCGGCCTGCTCACACTGCGGTTCTAAAGAGATCACCCAGGAGACGGACGTGCTCGACACGTGGTTTTCCTCGGGGCTTCTGCCGGTTTCGGTCTTCGGGTGGCCGCGCGTCACGCCGGAAACGCAGGCCGACTTTGACACGTTTTACCCAACAAGCGTGCTGGTCACCGGTTTTGACATTCTGTTCTTTTGGGTGGCGCGCATGATCATGCTGGGCTGCTGGTTTTCGCCGGATGTGCCGACCCACCCCAACGACAAGGACCCGTCGTTGGGGACCCCAGCCATGTCAGGCGGTTCGCCCAGAGAATTGGCGGATTCAGTTCCGTTCCGCGAGGTCTACATTCACGCGCTGGTGCGTGACGCTAATCGCGAGAAGATGTCCAAGACCAAGGGCAACGTCATCGATCCAATCGAGATCGTGAAACAGTACGGCACCGATGCCGTGCGCTTCACGCTGGCGTCGATGGCCTCGCCGGGCACCGATATTGCGTTCAACGTGGCCCGCACCGAAGGCTATCGCGCCTTCGCCAATAAAATCTGGAATGCGGCGCGCTTTATTTTTATGAATGTGGACAAGGCGGCCGAGGTGGGTATCACTCTCGACCTCGCCACGCTGGGCGGCATGCCTTCTGTACCGGATGACGCGCCAATCGAGAGCCGCTGGATTGTCTCCGAACTCCACGCAGCCGCAGCCAGCGTACACCAGGCGCTTGAAAATTACCGCTTTGACGATGCGGCCAACGCCACGTATCGCTTCTTCTGGGGGAGCTTCTGCGACTGGTATCTCGAGATCGTCAAGCTGCGGCTCGATTTCTCAGATGGCGCGGACAAGCGGAAAACCAGCGCCGCGTTGAATACGCTGGTCGCAGTCTTCGAAGCGGCCTTGCGCTTGCTTTCGCCCTTCATGCCCTTCCTCACGGAAGAGTTGTGGCACGCGGTTTACAACGGGAACCCGCCGGCGAAGTCTATTGCGCTTACACGCTATCCGCAGGCGGCAACACCGGCCGTGGATCAGGCGCCCATCGAAGAGATGGAACTGGTGCAGAACCTGATCGTCGAGGTCCGCGCTCTGCGCAAGGAGATCGGCGTGGAAGAAAAGGCTGCGGCGCCCATCGAGGTGCGTACGCACGCTACGGCGCGCGAAATCTTCTCCGCGAACCGCGACATTATCGAGCGACTGGCCCGCGTGAGCGAGCTGCGGTTCGTGGAGCAGATTTCTGCGGGTCTCTCGAAGCACCACACTACGGCGTTCGACGTTGCGGTGGTATATGAGCGCTCAGTCAATGTAGCTGCCGAGCGGGAGCGTTTGACAAAAGAGATTGCGCGATTGGAAAAAGGCTTGGCAGCCGCTGAGCGGCAGTTGGGCAATGAAACATTTTTGTCTAAGGCTCCAGCGCATATTGTGGAGGGATTGAAGAAACAGGAAGCCGAGACACGCCTGCTGCTCGAAAAGGCGAAGGCGGCGCTGGATGCACTGCCAGAGGAGTAGACGAAAAGCAACCGCAGATCCTTCGCTTCTTCACATGGCGGACAAAACCAGTCCGCGGGGACCCCGGTTGCCCAGGGTGACAGATTATAGAGTTAGCTGTTTATAGAGTTAGCTGTGAACTGTGAACTACGAACTGTGAACTGACTATGGACTGGAAGAGCCATCGCATCGACGTTCTGCTGGAGCAGGCCCTTGTGGAAGACAAGGCCGCAAGCGACGCCACCACGAACCTGGTGATCGACCCTAACCTGCGCGCTTCGGCAGCCATCGTGGCGCGCGAGGAACTTGTCGTTGCCGGGCTGGGCGCCATCCCGCGTTTTCTTGAGATCTTCGCGCGCCTCGATCCGCGCCCGCAGGCGCAGACGCGTTTTGAGGTCATCAGTCATCCTGAAATGTTCGACGGTGTGCGCGTGCATCGCAACCAGGTGCTCGCAGTCATTCGGCACAACGCGCGCGTGCTGCTGAGCTGCGAGCGCGTGATCCTGAACCTGCTGCAGCACCTCAGCGGCATTGCCACGTTAACGCGCCGCTATGCCGATGCAATCCAAAATACGGGTGGGGGAACGCAGGCGCGCGTGCTCGACACGCGTAAGACTGTTCCGGGATTGCGCGCGCTCGAAAAATACGCGGTTCTCTGCGGCGGCGGAACGAATCACCGCATCGATCTCGCCAGCGGCATTCTCATCAAGAACAACCACATCGCCTTGGGTGGAGGCATTCCCACTGTTCTCAAGCGTGCGCTTGCCGAGCGCAAGCCCGGGCAGCGCGTGCAGGTGGAGGTGCGGACCGCCGCGGAACTGGATGAGGCGCTGGCGAACGGCGCCGAGGCTATCCTGCTCGACAATATGACGCCGGCAGAGATCAAACAGTCGGTAGATCGGATTAAACGCGAAGGCCGCTGGATTCCGACTGAGGCTTCGGGCGGTATTGTGCTCGAGAACATCCGCGCGTATGCAGAAGCGGGAGTGGACTTCATCAGCGTGGGCGCGCTTACCCATTCGGCCAAGGCTGCAGATATCTCCATGAGTATTGTCGCGGAGTAAGGCGTGTCATGTACGATCTGGCCGCTCTCGACTCGGAACTAGCCGAGACTATCTTCGCGGGCAAGCTGCACTACGCAGCAGTGACAGGGTCGACCAACTCCGATGCAATGGCGAGCGCACGTGCTGGCGCGCCGCATGGCTCGGTATGGCTGACAGATGAGCAGACCGCCGGTCGCGGCCGGGGCGATCATCGCTGGCACTCGGCCGCCGGCGAAGGACTGTACGCAAGCGTGCTGCTTCGCCCGCAGATCTCTGCAGAACGCTTTGGCCTGCTACCGCTCGCTGCCGGTCTGGCCGCTGCCCGGGCGATTCACGATGTTGCCGCAGTGGTCGTTGACCTGCGCTGGCCCAACGATCTGCTTATCGGCCCGCGCAAGACCGGCGGCATCCTTGTCGAGTCTGCCGGTTCGTCCGCGCAACAACGGTTCGCAGTCGTGGGTATTGGGATCAATGTGCACCAGCGCGAATTTTCCTCGGAGCTCGACGCGCTTGCAACTTCGCTCGATATCGAGGCAGGCACACGAATCTGCCGGCGCGCACTGCTGACCGCGTTGCTCAGATCGCTCGAAAGTGAAATCACTGCACTAGCTGATGCCGAATCCGCAAATGATATTCCAGCGCGGGTAGAACTGGCTTCCACCTGGCTGCGCGGCCGCTGCGTCCGCGTACATGGTCCACAGGCCTGCGCGGGCATTACTGCAGGCCTCGATGAAAATGGGTTTCTTCGCGTCCAGACCGTTTCTGGGTTGGTGACGGTGCAAACCGGCGGCATTCGTGCCGCAGAGCAGGACAACTAGCTTCAGTCCGCACCCGCGAGGCTAGAATCAAAGAGACACAAGCCGGGAGTTCTCGATCATGCTGCTCGCCCTCGATGTCGGCAACACCAACACGAAGCTTGGTCTTTATCGCCTCGTTGGCGACGCACCCGGCATCGCGGCGTACTGGCGCCTGAGCACACAGCGCGCGCAAACCGTCGACGAGTACGGTACGCTCTTCATTAATCTCTTCACGATGCGAGGATTCAATCCTGCCGACGTGGAGCATATCATCATCTCGTCCGTCGTGCCGCCGATCGACGGCACGCTACGGCAGATGTGCGAGGCCTACTTCGACATTGAGCCGATGTTTGTCGAGCACAGCATGAACACCGGCATGCCGCTGCTGGTGGATTACCCCGCCGAGCTCGGCGCCGATCGGCTTGCCTATTCGGTGGCTGCGTTTGAGCGCTACGGCGGCCCGTGTATTGTGGTGGAGTTTGGCACGGCGACTAAGTTTGAGTCCATCTCCGCACGTGGCGAATACCTGGGCGGAGTAATCGCGCCGGGGTTGAGCCTGAGCGCGGAGGCGCTGTTTGCGCGCGCAGCGAAACTCAGCCGAGTCGACATCAAGCGACCGGCGAAAGTGATCGGCACCAATACTGTGGCGCATGTGCAGAGCGGTCTCTATTACGGCTACATTGGGCTCGTGGACGGCATTCTGGAGCGGATGATCGCGGAGCTTGGCGCTTCGCCGCGCATTGTGGCCAGCGGCATTCTGGCGCACCTTATCGCTCCGGATTCGCGCTACATCAACGAGATCGACGATATGCTCACGCTTGAAGGGCTGCGCATTCTGTTCGAGCGCAATCGCAGCGCAGCCCGGCCGCGGCGCCGCAACTGAGAGGGCGTCGCTGTGCGCAACTATTTTAACTACTTCACAGAGATCGAAGAGCGCTTTCAGCAGCGCCGTGGATCGATCCTTCTGCTATCGACAATCGACTGGGCGCTGATTGAGACTTGGCGCGAGGCGGGCATTCCGCTGGAAGCTGCTCTTCGCGGCATCGACGCCGCTTTCGATAAGTATGAATCCAGACAGAAGCGCGGCCGCATGCGGCGCGTCAACGGGCTCGCGTGGTGCGCGCAGGCGGTCATGGAAGCTGCCGAGGAAATGAAAGAGGCAGCCACGGGCAGCGCGCCTGCGCGAAGCGTCGAGGAGGGTGAATCGGGTTTCGAACATGAGCGTGTGGCCGCGCACCTGGAAGCAGCAGCAGCAGCGCTCGATACCGCGGCCGTGGCGCCGGAAGCATGCCGCGCAACGTCCGCGCGGCTGCGCGAACTTGCCGGCGATCTGCGCGCCACTAACGGCAAGGCGACCGATCTCGAGTCGCTCGAACGCTCACTGACCGTTCTCGAAGAAAAATTATTTGCCGCACTTACCGCCGCCGCGCCGGAGGAACTGCTCGTGAGCCTGAAGGAGCACGCCGCACGCGAGCTCGCGCCCTATCGCAGCCGCATGGGCGCGGTGCAACTCAGGCAGGTTGAACGCCAGTTTGTGCAGAAGCAATTGCTCGTCCACTACGCGCTGCCGCGCCTCAGCCTCTTCTACATGAGCCAGCAATGAAGCCGCGGCGACCTGTAAATCGGCGCAGACCAAAACGCAAGGAGCAGGGAAGCGTCGCTGCGCCTGCGCGGACTGTTGCGCAGCCGCAGCTTGTAGAGATTGAAAAGCCGGTGTACGGCGGTGCATTTCTGGCGCGCGCTGAAGGCAAGGCCGTTTTCGTTCCACTCACGTTGCCCGGCGAGCAAGCGCGAGTGCGCATTGTGGAAGATAAGCGCAGCTACGCCGCCGCCGAAGCGGAAGAGATTGTGACTGTCGCGGCCGAGCGCGTTCCTGCGCCATGCCCACACTTTGGGCCATGCGGCGGCTGCCATTATCAGCACGCGGACTACACAGCGCAGCTACGCTTTAAACAGGCGATTTTGCGTGAAACACTCGATCGGGCGGGTGT
>JASIJX010000390.1 GCA_030049955.1 Acidobacteriaceae bacterium | reverse complement strand
AGAATTACATCCGGCTGATGACGGCGAAGCGAGCCTCATTCAGGAACCGGAATGTGGCTGTCAGGCAATTGACGCCACTACCCGCAATTCCAATTTCTTCTTCAGCCCCTCAACCGGGTTGCCCACATAAGCATGTTCCTGAACGGCCCCCGCAATTGGGGGCCGTTCGGATTGATCTGGGGAACAAGAATCGAGGGCCTAAAGATCTGGGGATGAAAATTGAAGGATCAGAACTTGAATGAGCAGCTCGGCACGCTGCCGCTCGCACTCCAACTGCCGTCGGTCACGTCCGTGCCCGAGGGATCGAGGCCGTCTACGTTGTCCAGGTAAGCGTCGGTGTACTCGTCACCGCTCTGCGTGTTGCTGTCGAGATCGATATTGCCCAGGTAAACCTGCGCCAGGTAGCTCGAGCTGTATCCGGCAAAAGTCTCGTATGCGCCGGACACAGAATTCTCTGACTTCACGCCGTTGACGATGATGTCCTCGAACTCTGGCGTGCCTGAGGTGCCGCTGCAGCTTCCGTAGTAAGCGTTCACGATGATCAGGTGCTTGGCGTAGCTGATGCATGTGTTTTCGTACGTCACTTGTTTCACCAGGCCGCCGCAATCCTCGTCGGTCTTGATGTTGATGGCGTTGGCATCGGTCGAAGCCGTTCCTCCGGAGGTCTTGCCATAGACATAGTTGTTCTTGAAGAGAACATTCGTCACGCCGTCGAAGGTCTGGCTGCCGATCGACAGTCCGTGCGTACCGTAGAGGTTCGTGTTCTCTACCGTGATGTTCGAGGCGGCCGCGGCATTGGTCTTGACGGCGATGCCGTCGTCGCCCGCCGTGATGTTCGAATCGTTCACCGTCACGTTCGTGATGCTGTCGATATCGATGCCATCGGCGTTGGCTTGATTGGGTGAAGTGTTGATGGTCACATTCCACACCGTGGCGCCGTTGCCGCCCTGGATGTAGAGGTTGGGGTGCGCGGCGTTCTGCAGGGTGATGTTGTAGGCGATGAAGCTGCTGGCGTTACTGGTCTGCACCAGACGCGGAGTGTCGCTGAATGTGTACACGTTGGCGCGCCCGTCAATCGTGCCCGGCCCGTAGATTCCCGTGTTGCTGTTGGGAACATCGATGAGCTCGGACTCGCTGTTATAGCTGTTGTTGCCGTAGAGCGTGACGCCAGAATTGACGACCAGGCTTTCGTCGCTCTCGATGGTCAGCTTGCCGCTCAGGAAGGCATTGTCTGAACCGGAGGCGGCCAGAACCACTGCCTTGCCCGAGCCTTCACAGGAGTTGAGCGCGTCCTGGATGCGTGTTGTGTCGTCGCTGGTGGTCGGATCTTCGACGTCCACTTCGGACGAGGTGAATTGGGCCGACAAAGTTTCGCATGCGGTCGGTGTACTGGGTTGCGAAACTGAACGGCTGTCGCCAGTAGCGACGGTTTGCGCCGGAAGCGCGGTGGTGATTGACAGCGCCGTCACAAACCCGAGGGCAGTGATGACGCGGAACAGCACATTTTGGGTCATGCTGGTGTTCCTCCTAGCGGACCTGCAAGTGGTATTGGATTGAGAAATTGGTGCGACCACTGATAAGCTAATAAAAACGATGGTCTGACCAATTTGGCAGAGAAGCGTACCCGCCGATCGGACGAAAGTCAATAGATTTTTTGCAAAAAGCCGCGTGGATTGTGGAAATTGCGTCTTTATGCCCCATAAGCAGATGCACGAACAGTGAGTTTCAAGTTATTACGAAAGAGCTGAAAGATCGGACCTCAGGCACCTTTGTCGCGTCGAACGTCTTCAGCCATTGGTGTTATGGAGGACGCGACGGCAATTCCTTGCGGGATCTTGACGTTCGAGAATTGAGAAGGTTCTCCCGCATGATTCGCGGGCTTTCCAACAACTCTTCATGATGGCAGCGACCGCTACAGAATCCAGTACCGCTACAGAATCATCGACACGTGTGTAACGGGAAAAAGCTGTGTGGCCGGATCGATCACCAGGTTCACGAAGTCAAGCTGGTTTGCTGTGTGGGTCCGGCTGTTCAGGAAGCGGGAGAACGCCTTCTTAGCTGCGGCGCAGTCCACGCCAACTAGGGACCGAATGAATAGCCCGAGACCACCCTCGCCCTCAGCATGCCGTTCCAGCTGGTCCGCTGAAGCGACACCCGCACTAACGAACGTCTTTTCCAGGGCGGCAAGGTCCCACCAGGCTGCTGCATGAAGACCGCCGCTTACCTCGGTCTCCATCAAAACTCCTGGGCTCGACCATAAAACTTCCGTGCACGATACTCGACAAACTGCGATTGAATCTGTAAGAAATCACCAAAGTTTTGTTGAACTATTGCTCTTGTGCAGACCGCCTTCGAAGACTAGCTGCACGATGTAATATTTGCCCGTACACCGAATACAAGAAGTGTTGCTCGCTGATTGTGCCCTCGGGACTTTGAACTAAGGAAGACGAAAGGATTCTATGAAGACTTTGCCTGCTGCGATCTCAACAGAAGAGTTTGAGGAACTTTTCAAAAAAGTCAGCAACTGGGGCGTCTGGGGCGGCGAGGATGAAGGTGGAACGCTGAATTACATAACCCCGGAGTCCGTGCGAGCAGCAGCTGCACTCATACGCTCAGGGAAAACTGTTTCGATGGCGGTGCCAATCAATAAAGTGGCAGGACCAGACAACCCACGACCGGTCGCACACTACATGTCACAGCTATTCGAGGTTGACCCGTCGTTTGGAGAGCCTGGTTTTGCCTTGGATTTTGTAGCTGGAGAGATTCATGGCGATTGCCACACCCACATTGACGCGCTCTGCCATGTGGCTTACAAAGGACAGCTCTATAATGGCAAACCAGCTTCAGCGATTACGGCGCGCGGACCTCATTTTCAGGACATAACGACATATGCTCACGGAATCGTCGGCAGGGGCGTGCTCATAGATATTCCGCGTTTTCGGCGTGTGAAGTGGCTCGAACCGGGAGAGGCCGTCACTCGCGAAGAGTTGGAGGATTGCGAAAGAGCTCAAGATGTCCGCCTGCGCCAAGGGGACATCCTTGTATTCAGGACAGGACACCATAGGCGTCGCCTGGAACTCGGGCCCTGGAACAACGGCTATGACGGAGAAGGCAAGGCCGGCCTTGCCGTTTCTGCTATAACGCTGCTCCACGAGCGAAAGGTGGCGGCTTTCTTTCCGGATGGGGACGGCGAGACCGTTCCCAGTAACGTGGAAGGAGTTGCATACCCTATCCATACTCTTCAAATCGCGGCAATGGGGATGATTTGTGCAGACAGCCTGCAACTTGAGGACGTCTCGTATCTTTGCGAGAAAGAACAGCGCTGGGAGTTCTTTGTCGTTGCTGCGCCACTTAGACTTCCGGGAGGCACAGGCTCGTATTTCAATCCAATAGCTATTTTCTGATCTGTTCGAACCGCTATGCCAGCGAAAAAGTTCTAAGCAGAACAGCAAGCTCTCATTGAGCCTGGTCAGCCGGATCCTTCGTCGCCGAGTGACGAATTGCCTCAGACCGCAGTCAGTCCGCCATCGCACATGTAAGTGCCGCCTGTGCAATAGGCTGATTCATCCGAGGCAAGAAACACTGCGATTCCTTCGATGTCCTCCGGCCTACCGAGCCTTTTTAGCGGAACCGCTTGTCGAAATTCCTCGCGTATGGCTTCGTTTTTCAGGATGTAGCGGTTCATCGGGGTGTCCATCGTGCCTGGAACAATTGAGTTCACACGAATATTATTCGGTGCATAAGCCGCGGCCATCACGCGCGTCAGCCCAGCTATTCCACCTTTACTAACGCTATAGGCGGTGAGTTTTGGGGCGCAGCCGATGATACCGGTCGGTGACCCGGTGTGGATGATGGAGCCGCCCCCATTCTTAAGCATCGACGGAATTGCGTATTTGGAACACAGAAACGGTCCGCGCAAGTTCACCGCCAGCACATACTCCCATGTCTCCAGGCTGATTTCGTGCACGAAAGCCTCTCGATCAGTGCAGAGCACCGCAGCATTGTTATAAACAACATCGATCCGCCCGTACTTTTCTATTGTGGTGTTCATGAGCCTGACGACTTCGCGCTCTGCGGATACATCAGTCCGGACAAAATCGGCCTTTAGTCCGTCGCGCTGAAGTTGATCAACTGCTGCCGCACCTTCTGACTCGTTGATATCAGCTGCCACAACAGCTGCCCCTTCACGAGCAAATCTCGCCGCAACTGCTCGTCCGAGGCCCAAGGCAGAACCGGTCACGATCGCCACTTTGTCCTGAAGTCTCATTTGTTTGCCATTAACAGTCTCGATCGACTTTTCCTTTCAATAGGCGGCAACAGCGAATCGAGGAAATCGTATTCATGCATGGTGCAATTGGTCTCTGAGATTCAAGGGGATTTTTTGTTGGAAGATCACGGAATCGCTCCTTGACGAAGGAGCGCGGTCCAAAAAGCCAGAGCATTTCAACACTGATTCGGGCAATTCTTATAGCCAGCCAAACGGGTCATCGAAAGAATTGAACTACTCTGCGGGTCGTACCTGTTTTAGTCAGGAAACGAGGCATTTCTGTATGAAATTGCAAGGACGCGTTGCAATTGTTACCGGAGCTGCCTCTGGGATCGCGCGTGCGACGGCGGTCCTGTTCGCCCGTGAAGGCGCAGCCGTTGCTGCCGTGGACCGAGATCAGGACGGTTTGACGGCAGTGGTGACCCAGATTCGAAATGAAGGAGGGAGGGCAGAGTTCTATCGTGTAGATGTCTCAAATTCAGAAGAAATTCTGGTTGCCGTCGAATCAGTCCTGAGAAGCTTCGGAGAGTTGCACATTTTGTTCAACGGAGCCGGAATTCTGACATATGGAACCGTGTTGGAGACTCCAGAGGAAGTCTGGAACCGTGTTATTGGAGTGAACCTGACCGGCACTTTTTTGTTTTGCAGAGCAGTTCTACCCCACATGATAGAAAGACACAGCGGGTCAATCATTAATGTGGCTTCTACGACAGGCGCACATGGCGCGTGTGCGCAAGCAGCAGCATATGTCAGCTCGAAGGGCGGGGTCACCTTGCTGACGCGCTCGATGGGGATTGATTACGCTCGGCACGGAATCCGTGTGAATGCAATCTGTCCGGGACCTACTGACACACCCATGCTCCGAAATGCACTGAAACCTGACCAACTCGCCGAATTTGCAGTGTCGTTCCCGATGGGAAGACTGGGACAACCGGACGAGATTGCGAGGGCGGCACTATTCCTCGCATCAGACGAGGCGTCGTTCGTGACGGGATCGATGCTTTATGTTGATGGCGGTCAAACAGCTGAAGTCTGATTTTTGTAAACAGAAGTTGAGGTTCGTTCAGCTTAAACGAATTTCTCTTGAGTTCGAGTTGCAGAAGGGTGGGCTTTGACCGATGACTCAACCGGCAGCCGGACCTGATCCAGGTGGTGGACCAACACGGCTGCGCAGGGTTCTGTCCGTTTGGGACCTGGTCGTCTACGGCATTATCGCGGTAACGCCGTGCGCCTCTGCCACCGTTTTTGGGCTCGCAGAAGTGCGCTCCCACGGCCATGTTGTGCTAACCATTTTCGCAGCGATGATTGCGATGGTTTTGACAGCCATAAGCTATGGACGAATGGCTGCGCTTTATCCGTCGGCCGGCTCAGCCTACACATATGTGAGCCATGGCATCCATCCGTATGCGGGATTCGTTGCCGGTTGGGCAATGTTGCTCGATTATCTGCTTATCCCGCTCTTCTGCGTTATTTATGGTTCTCTCGCGCTGGAGCGGGCTCTGCCAGCGCTACCTTACGTCGTCTGTACCGTGCTCTTCGCTGGTGGAATTACGGTTCTGAACATTCGCGGGATTCGCTCGACAGCGCGCGCAAACCAGGTTCTTCTCCTGCTGATGTTCAGTGTCCTCGGCTGGTTCATCGTTTCTGCGGTGCGTGCAATCGTGCTCCGCGATGGCATGGCCGGTCTCTTTGTGCCAACCGCAATCATCAACCCGAGCACATTCAACTTCCGTGCAGTGGCTTCAGCCACTTCGTTCGCGGCGCTGACCTACCTTGGATTCGACGCAGTGACTACATTGGCTGAAGATGTAGCAAACCCTCGCAAAAGCGTCATTTTGGCTGCCGTCTCTGTTTGCGTGTTTACGGGAGTCTTTGGTGGGTTCCTCGTCTATTTGGGTCACCTCGTTTGGCCCGATTACCACACTTACCAAAACATTGAAACCGCCTTCATCGACGTGACCGGAAAAGCTGGTGGGCTTGCGCTTCTAAAGGCAACTGCCGTGATGCTCATCTTGGCGAACATCGGTGCTGGGCTAGCTTCTCAGGTCGGCGCCGCCCGCCTTCTTCTTGGCATGGGACGGGATCATGTGGTTCCTGAAAGAGTTTTTGCCCGTTTGCATCCGGTCCGTAACACACCCGATGCCGGCATTCTGATCACGGGCATTTTGGCGCTGCTGGGCGCCCAGTTCATGAGCTACGAACTCACAGCGGAGCTGCTGAACTTCGGAGCCTTCCTGGGATTTATGGGAGTCAACGCCGCAGTTGTTTGGAAATTCTGGGTTCGAAATACCTCAGGCGAGCGTAAGTTCTTTCTGGATCTCCTGGTTCCGACCGCAGGGTTTATCTTCTGCGCCACTATTTGGGTCAGTCTGAATACGCCAGCCAAGATCGCTGGCACTATCTGGCTCTGTATTGGCCTTTTGGTTGTGGCGATGCGCACACGCGGCTTTCGTGAGCCCATGGCGCTGACAAGCCTGGCAGGTTGCAGTGATTAGTGGAGCGACATATGCGAATGAAAAAATTCATCAACGAACCGCGCCGTATCGTCCCAGAACTCCTCGAAGGTATGGCATTGGCGTTCCCGGATCAGATCGCACTTGCCAGCCAAGGCATCGTTGCGCGAGCTCAACCAAAGGGAGCTGGAAAAGTCCGTGTCGTGACATTGGGCGGTAGCGGTCACGAGCCAGGACTGAGCGGATTTGTCGGAACTGGCATGCTTGACTACAGCGTGGCCGGCGAAATCTTCGCGGCCCCGGGAGCACCCAAAGTACTGGATGCGCTGCGCATGGCTTGCGCCGGAGGCGCCGAAGCACTGCTCGTGGTCCTGAATCATGCCGGTGACGTGCTTTCGGCGAACATTGCGATGGAATCCGCAGCCCAAGAGAACCTCAAGGTCCGGATGGTTCTTACCCACGAAGACATTTCGGGAGGTCCGAACCCAGACGATCGCCGTGGTCTCGTTGGGTTCCTGCCGGTTTATAAGGTTGCAGGTGCTGCTGCGGATGAAGGCGCCAGCTTGGAGCAGTGCTGCGCGATTGCTGAGCGCATGCAACAAAACATGCGTACGCTTGCCGTCGCGGTCCGCACTGCCACTCACCCGTCGACCGGAAACCCGATCTTTGAGCTCGGCGAAGACGAGATGGAAATCGGCATGGGCCAGCATGGCGAGTCGGGCACTGGACGAATGAAATTGCAGAGTGCGGACGATACCGCTTTGATCATGCTGGACATGCTCCTCAGCGATCTCGGTGCGTCTGCAGGTGACGAACTCTTGGTCTTATTGAACGGCTCAGGAGCGACCACGCTCATGGAGTTGTACATCGTATTTAGGCGAGTCTCTCAGATACTGCGAGAAAAGGGAATCCGTCTCGTAAGGAGCGCTATAGGCGAGTTCATCACAACTCAGGAGCAGGCGGGTTTTCAGATGTTGATTGCTCGGATGGACAAGGAACTCGTCCGGCTCTGGGATGCCCCAGCAAAGACGCCTTTTTTTACCAAAGCATGACTGATAGAATCACGACGTCCGAATTGAAGCAGATGCTCCTGAATGCTGCGCAATGCTTGCGCAGTCAGGCCGAGTATCTCTCCCGTTTGGACTCTGTTGCCGGAGATGGGGATCACGGGACCACGATGCTGAGGGTCGCGGAGCAGTTCGAAGCGGTAGTAAACGATCCCGAATTGCGGAACCCGGAAGCATTGCTCAAGTGCTGCGGCTCAAAAGTATTAAGCGTCGATGGCGGCGCATCCAGTGCGCTGCTCGGAATCTTTTTCAAGGGTATGGGCGAAAGAGCAGGTGAAAGCGACCTGGATAGTGCGGCTCTGGCCGAAATCTTCACATCCGGCATGAACTCGATCTTGAGACAGACCCGGGCGAGAGTGGGAGACAAGACAATGATCGATGCTCTCGAGCCGGCAGTGAACGCCGTTCGCGAAGCGGCGCAGGCGGGAGATCCAATGCCCACTCTATTGGAATCTGCCGCGGCAGCCGCTCTGAAGGGTGCCGACGCGACCAGGATGCTCGTGGCTCGGCATGGTCGAGCTAAATTCCTTGGGGAGAAAACGCTCGGGCACGCAGACGCAGGCGCCACATCCGTCGCGCTCATCTTCCAAGGGTTCAGTCAGGCTCTGATGGCGAAACGGGAGCGCATTTTGTGAAGACCTATTATTGCGAAAAGGATTTCGAGCGCGTCTCAGCTGGATGCCCGGTACCGCTCGTCATTGCGGGTGGCAAGAAACTGCCTGAGCCCGATGCACTCGAAATGGCTCACCGGGCGATTCAGGATGGAGCCGCCGGCATGGATATGGGCAGAAACATATTCCAGTGCGATAGCCCGGTCGCGATGATCCAGGCTGTCCGGGCTGTGGTTCACGTCGGAGAAACCCCTTCGCAGGCCTACGAACTCTATCTTTCGCTCAGGGATGAAAGGAGACTTGGCGTACATGCCTAATATCGATAGGACCCAGGTTGTTTGTGTTGCGGAGTTCCACGCGATCGAAGGAAAGACCGATCAGCTTGTCGCCGCGCTTCATTCACTGATGAAGCCAACTCACCAGGAAGATGGTTGTTTGCGCTACGAACTGAATCAGCGCGTAGACGATCCTCGTTGGGTGACTTTCATCGAAAAGTGGAAGAGCCAGCAAGTGTTCGACACGCACTGCGCCATGCCGTATATCACGGATTACTTTGACAACGTGCGTCCGCAACTCGTTGACGACTTTTCGGTCAGACTGTACCGTGAGGTTCTTCCTTAAGATCCAGGCGTTGGAGGTTTCGGGTGTAGCATCAGGAGCCCGCAGTGAAGATACAGGAGATTCCAACTCCGGCGTTGCTTGTTGATCTCGATACTATGGAGTTCAACTTGCGCCTCATGGCAGATTTTTTCGCCGGCAAGGCTGCAAAGCTGAGACCACATTTCAAAAACCATAAGTCTCCGATGCTCGCTTGGAAGCAAATGTGTATGGGAGCAATCGGCATGACCTGCGCGACCATTCGAGAGGCTGAGATCCTCGTCGAGCACGGCATTGAGAACATACTTATCGCCAATGAGATCACGGGTGAGTGGAAAGCAGAGAGATATGCTGATTTGTCTCGCCATTCCTCTCTACTGGTGGGCGTCGATCATTCGGCACAAGTTTCTGATCTGGCTCGGGCCCAACGCAAATATGGAGCGACCCTCCAGGTGGTCATCGATATCGATTCCGGCCTCGGAAGGTGTGGGGTCAAACCCGGAGAACAGGCCGTCGAACTTGGAAGGCTCGCGATGCAGAATGGGCTCAGAGTCCGCGGTATTACGGGCTACGAGGGACATCTGCAGCCCTTGCCTCCTGGGCCCGAGAGAGATGAGAAGGTTCGTGCTGTTTGCCGAGAACTCGTGCAAACCGGAACCATGCTGGATGCTGCCGGTATTTCAGTCGACATCGTCTCGACAGGGGGGACTGGCACATACTCCGTCTGCGGCAGTTATCCTGGGATTACTGAGATCCAGGCCGGCTCATATCTCCTGATGGATACCCAATACCGTGATCGGATAACGCCATTCCGGCGCGCTCTTACCGTCCTCGCCTCAGTTATCAGTACACGGGGTTCGGAGCACGCTGTAATCGACTGCGGACTGAAGGAACTGAGCGCTGAGCGTGGTCTCTCAGCCGTTAAGGACCTATCCGGGATTACTCTGAAGGCCCTCCACGCCGAGCACGGTCTCTTAGAGGTGGTTGCTAATTCGCGTCCTCCCCTTCAAGTAGGTCAGAAAATTGAGCTTTGGGTTCAGTACAGCGACGCGACCGTAAATCTGCATACTTCCCTGTACGGAGTTCGCAATGGCCAGACAGAAGAAGTCTTCCCTATCATCCACTAGCTGCAACACGCCGCGCGGTAAACGTTCGCCCGCCCGAGGCCTGACACGAACAGGTCGCGTTCGGTTTCCGAAGAAGTCCTGCGAGGACCATTTCTGCCTGGTCGAACCACAAATTAACGCCGAGGGTGTTCACACATGGAATTTTGATGTGGCGTGCCCACTTGACGTTCTATTCCTCCATGAGAGCGGACAGCAAAAGGTGCGAATGAATCGGCACTCCTACTTTGAAGTGCTCTATCTCTGTTCGGGTTCCGCCCTGTGTCATATTCAGGATCGGTTGTTGCCCATGGGCGTTGGAGACCTTGCCGTCATTGGGAGCACTTTGTACCACCGCATCGAGCGGCGGTCTTCTTCTCCGTTGACCATAGCTGCACTGTTCTTCGATCCGGAAATGATTCGCTGCGGAGGAGGAAACGACGGAATGGAGTACCTGACGCCTTTCCTTTTGCAGGACTCAAACTTTCCGCACGTTGTTCCTTCGGAAACTGGAATTCCCCGGCAGGTTCTCGAGATGATGCTGCGCATTCACGCGGAACGTCCAGCCGCTCCAAAGTCGCGACTCTCGTTAAAGACGTATCTGAAAATGATCTTGGCCTCCCTTGTAAGTTATTACGAATCCTACGCCGGGACAGTAGAAGTATTCCACCGGCAGGAAAGAGCTCTTGATCGCATTCGTCCTCTGTTTCGCTTTCTGGAGAAGAATTGTGGCACCCCAATTCAAATCAAACAGGCAGCCAGGATTTGCGGGATGAGTGAGTCGCATTTCATGAGTGTCTTCAAAGACGTGACAGGACTGTCGTTTCTGAAATACTTAAATCATTACCGCATAGAGAGAGCGCAGGTTATGTTGACGCACTCCGATGACTCAATGAAAAACATCTGTCAGGAAGTTGGCTTCTGTGACCAAAGCTACTTCGGCGCCGTATTTCGCAAGGTGGTCGGCCTGACGCCTGCCGAATATCGGCGTCGCTTCAAGAGCAATGGAATCTCCGAATACCCGCGAGTTCACCAAGACATGCCGGAATCAGGAGCAAAAAACTGAAAATAACAACCCGAGCCAAACTTTAAGCGTTGCCATTCGCACTCCGGTGGATGAACCTGATTTCTTGATTCGCGTCCGCTCATCTCCACCAATTCACAACAATCCAATTGGACTGCACTTAGACTCTGGCGCGATTGCGCCGAGAGTATCAAAGCTGCCAAAGTGATCGATAGCCTTCTTTGTCCGCGCATCCATCGTCGAGCGCAGCGCAATATGCTGCATCATTCATTGAGACCCCACTTTAGGATCGGCAACTCCAGGTCGCGCCCGCACAAAATTCGTGCGCACATTCGGCGTCAACTCAGAACTCTGGAGGCTGAGTGTAATCATTTCGCCGCCCTCATACCCACTCCCTTGCGTAAACGGTTGGAGGACATCGTCGGTAACTGTAGTCGTGATGCGTTGTTCCGGCAACACGCGCAAGCGCCGATTGCTCATCGTGTTCTGACCGAATCGCAAACAGAGGTGCCCGCTCGTGGCCCTCTCAGCGCGTGCATGGAGATGGATCTGCCCTGCGCCCGGCAGTGCACGCTGGGGGACAATGTAGCGAATTCCTTCGCCTGCTTCTACAGAGACCGCGAGATCGGGCGACGGGAGATGACCGTTCAGTGCGCGGATTATGGAAGCAGCTGCCGCTCCTCCTTCATTGGCTGCGAAACCCGAATGTTCAACAGGCCGTAGGATGTTGCCTGCCGCAAATACCTCGGGCTGTGAGCACCTGTAGAAATTGTCAATGGCGGGACCGCCCGTCCTGCCATCGATCACGATGCCGCTTTCTCGGGCGAAATTGCACTCTGGCTGGAAGCGGCCCGTGAAGACCACTCCGTCGCACTCTAGCCGATCTCTGGTGCCTCCGCGTTCGATGACGACTGATTCCACGCGCTCTTGGCCCTCGACGGAGACAACCCGGGTGCGGGTCAAGACCGGCACATGAAAGAAGTACTTTGCGACCAGGCCGGCTGGATGGCGCGCAATCACGCGCGATCCTTCCTCTATCATCGCAACCGGATGGATGCCGGCATGGCGCGAGGTGAGGAGAGCTGAGAAGGAGATGAGTTCTGTACCTACTATGACGGGACTACGAAACGGCCGCATTCCGCCGGCGTACACCATCTCTTGGAGCGCTCCGGTTGTCGTCACACCCCAAGGCCGCGCACCTGAAACAAATCGAGGACCTCGCGGCGTTTCTCTTATCCCGGTAGCCAAGAGGATCGCCCGACCCTGCAACGTTTCGAGCCCGTCCGGGCCCGAAATTTCAACTTGCCCCCTTTGGGCAATACGCAGTACAGTCACGTTGGTTCGAATTTCGGCACCGGCCGATGTGGCGGCTAATACGAGCTCACGCGCGTAT
This sequence comes from Acidobacteriaceae bacterium, assembly GCA_030049955.1. Next base: position 4,838 of record JASIJX010000390.1, on the reverse strand, counting down.
CTCGGACCGGTCCATATCCGATGAAAATCGAAGATGCCCCAACCCATGTGTCCGCAAAATCGGGGCAAGCCGCCGGCTTCTGGATTGCGCTCCAAGACCAGGACGTCTGATAGTCCCGCCTCAGCCAGTCGGCGCGCGGCTGTTAGTCCTGCCGGCCCTGCTCCAATGATGATGACGCTCCGCATCATCGCCCCCCCTGACCTGACGGTGATGGCGACCCATTCGGCTCAACTAACTCGGGGATCCTCCCATTCACGATTTCCATGATGCGGCGTGTGCAATAGAATCCACCACATTGGCCCATCATGCATCGGGTCCGGCGCCGAAGTCCGCCAATCGAGCCAGCCGGAAGCGGACCCGTCAGGGCGGTTTCGATTTCGAGACGGGTCACAAGCTCGCAGTGGCAGACGATCTCGCTCCGGCCAGCTTCCATATAAGGCCGAGGGAACCCTTCGGAGATATTCGGGACGACTGGCCAGGCTATGTTGTTAGAAGGCGGTACGGACCCAAAAGCTTTCCCATACAGTCGCCCTACGTGCGCTGCAATTCCGAGCGCAGCAGCAAGTCCGGTCGAGCGAATGCCGGCGACTGTGATCCATCTTCGTTCCGGCAGGCACTCAATCTGGTAATCTGCGTGCTCCGTTGCTGGTCGAAGCCCAGCGTAGGACATCGTAATCGGAGCGTCGACGAGGGCTGGAATCATCCGTGACCCTTTCTCGTGGAGCATCCGGAGTGTGTCTTCCTCCACAGATGCCCGGTCACGTTCATCCTGGTCTTCGGCGGTCGGTCCGACGAGCAGATTGCCAAATGCCGTTCGCGTCACCACTACGCCCTTCGTGCGCTCCGTGGGCACCGGAAGAATGATTGCGTTCACGAGCTTGCTCGCCGGCTTGTCATAGACGACAAACTGTCCCTTGCGAGGCTTGATTGTAAAAGGTGGCTTGCGGACAATGCTCTCCACGATATCGCCATACAGTCCTGCGCAATTGATAACTGTACCGGCCCTCAACTCCGTCCCGTCTGACAGATTGAGCACCCAATGGTTGTTCTGTTGTTGTTTCCCATCTGCTACGGTGGCCCCGCGACGGACGGTGCCGCCATTAGTTACAGCTTGCAATGCGTAGGCGTAGGGGGCTGACCAAGGATCGATGACGGCTTCACCCGGAACGAATACTCCGCCTTTCACGTCCGGCGCAAGGTTCGGCTCTCGATCACGCACCCAGGCAGCGTCATGTTCCATCACGTCTGTGACGCCGTTCGCATGCGCCCGAGCGACAATGTCAGGAAGTCGGGCTTTCTGCTCGTCGGTCCATGCAGCGACGATTGCGCCGGTCTCAATGAGCGGGAGATTGAAGCGATGATGGATCTCGCGGTAGAGTCGGTACCCCTCCCGCAAACAGGCGAGTTCGAGACTGCCAGGCTTGGCGTCGAATCCCGTATGTAAGATCGCGCTGTTCCCCTTACTGGCTCCTGCCAACAAGTCCGGGGCGCGCTCAACGAGAACGCTTTTGAGTCCGGTCAAAGCGAACTCCCGGAGAATCGCGCAGCCAGCGACCCCACCGCCGATAATCGCGACGTCGAACGTGTCATCACAGAACATGTCAGGAGCCCTCGCTGGACAGCATCAAAGGTTCTTCTCCCGCCGTGACCGCGCCCAATTCCACAGGCGGGCTTAGAGCAGGTCGGTGAACAGCGCGAAGGCGGAATATCAACAGCCCGATTGCGAGCACGCCAAAGAATGCCACCGCAATCCATGGGTACGCCCATACCATACTCACGAGTGCGATCATTACGCCGATCAGCGCAAACATCGGGAGCGCCGGATACAGGGGAGCACGAAATGGACGGTGTAGCCCCGGCTCGGTAATTCGCAAGCGAAACAGAGCGAAGAGGCTAATTGCATACATGACCATCATCCCAAAGACGGTTAAGACTGCGATGTCCGACATCACATCGTTCGATTTGCCACCGGCGATCCAATCGACTGCGTAGATGGTCGCGATACCGACTGCGCCGCCTGAGAGGATTGCCCAATGCGGTGTCTTCGTTTGAACGTTCACGTCTGCCAGGAACCCTGGAAGAAATCCTTCGCGGGCCTGGGCGAAGATTTGTCGCGAATATCCAATTATGATGCCGTGGAACGAGGCGACAAGACCAAACAAGCCCATCCACACCAGCATATGCAGCCAGCCACTTTTTTGACCGACGACGATTCGCATCGCCTCAGGAAGTGGCGCATTCTTGCTCGCGATCCTGGTCCAATCACCGGCACCGCCGGCGAAGATCATTACGCCGAACGCCAACGTGACAAGTGTGGCAATCGCCGTCAGATAGGCTCTTGGAATCGCACGATGCGGATCGCGCGCCTCCTCGGCAGCCATCGCTACGCCGTCAATGCATCCGAAGAACCAGATTGCGAAGGGAAGGGAAGCGAAGATCCCAGGGAACGTGGCGAGCCCAAATGCGGAATGCCCGCCCCATCCGCCGTGCACGAAGTTTGCCCAGTGGAACCCGGGCGAAACCACAATCATGAATACAATCAACTCGAATATCGCAAGGACCGTGACGATCAGCTCAAACGCAGCGGCGACCCGGACGCCGAGTATGTTCAACGTCATAAACACTGCGTACGTTGCGAGGGCAGCAGTCTTCTCGTGCAGCCCCGGAAACTGGAAGGCGAGGTATCCGCCGATCGCCAGCGCGATCGTTGGCGGTGTAAATACATATTGAACGAGTGTCGCCACCCCCGCGAAATAACCACCATAAGGACCGAACGCACGGGTTGCGTAAGTAAATGGTCCGCCCGCATTCGGTATGGCTGTCGTCAGCTCGGTAAAACTAAAGATGAACGCAGTGAAGACGGCCGCGATGAAGACAGTGCTTATCAAGAAGCCGAGAGTACCGGCATGAGCCCATCCCAGGCTCCAGCCAAAATACTCACCGGAAATCACAAGGCCGACTGCTATTGACCAAAGCTGCACCGTTCCCAGAGAGCGACTCAGGACAGAATTACTAACAGAATTACTAGAGGATGATGATCTATTCTGGTTTGTCACTCAGTTCTCCGTTACATTCCATCAATGTGGGAATCGGGAATCGGAGCGCATCGGCGCCACTTTTTTGCACGGCGGACAGCATCGTTGAACCTACTCTGCCAGTGGGCTACTTCTTGAGCGCTATGATGGGGCGAAAAACAGGTGGAGGCGGTCTCGAAGGCGGGCAACTCCAGTCCGAGACCGAGAGCTGCGAAGGCAGCGCAACCGAAGGCGGTGAGTTCATGAAAACGCTGGGTTAGGATGGGCCGGTTGGTCACCTCCGATAAGAACTGTCCAAAGTAGGCATTACGGGCGAGACCGCCGTCGATCGAGAGAGAGGCTTGCAGTGGGAAGCGTCCTTCTATCGCAGCCACCAAAGTGCCCGCGGAGAATGCAACGCCCTCAAGCACGGACTGGCAAAGATCTGCTTTCGTCGTCCCGGCGTGCATCCCGATCCAAACTGCGCCTGCGCTGCGGTCCCAATGAGGACAGCCAAGGCCCGATAAGGCGGGCACGAAAGCCAATTCGCGCTCAATGGCGGTTGGACCATCGAAGGAGACGATCTCTGAAAGGTCTTCGAAAAGGCCGAGGCTCCGAATCCATTCGACGGCTGAACTTGCGTCGTAGACGCCCCCATCGACCGCGTAGGTAGTTGTGTCGCCAATCTTCCAGGCAATGGTGGGAATCAGGCCATATTTTGGTGCGCGTATGACCTCGGATCCGGTCACCGCAAGAACGAAGGCACCCGTTCCAAACGTGATTTTTGCATCACCCGAACGACGGCAACCATGTCCGTAGAGAGATGCCTGTTGATCAACGATTGATGCGGTAACAGGTATCTTGCCTACCGCGCCGAACATGGACACGGTTGGCTTGATTTCCGGAAGACATTCGACCGGAACCCCGAACATTCGACACAATTCGTGGTCCCATTCGCCCCGTTCAAGGTTCATAAGCGAAGTCCGCGAGGCAGTCGTCGCATCGGTCGCAAAGTTGCCTGTCAGGCGGTCCAGAAAGTAAGCATCTGTCGTTCCAAGGCGAAGGCGCCCTCGGTTAAGAGCGCGCCGCACCTCGTCGTTGTGCTCGATCAACCAACCTAGCTTGGATGCTGAGAAATAGGGGTCGAGCGGAAGCCCGGCTCGCTCTAAAGTAGCCGCTTCGCAGCCCTCTGCGCGCATTCGGTCTGTTGTGGTCTCCGTGCGGCTATCTTGCCACACAATAATTGGTGAGAGCGCTTCCCGCGTGTCAGCATCCCAGGCCAAGCAACTTTCACCTTGATTGGCGATCGCAATCGCGTCGACTTTTCCGGCGGCTTCTATGCAGGCGTGCACATTTGCAAGAATCTCGGCCGGATTGTGCTCGACCCAACCGGCAACAGGTCGATGCTGGCTGTGCCGCGCGGCAAACGCGATTTCGGCGTTTCCGCCGTCATCGGCGACCAGCATGCGGGTGCTGGTGGTGCCTTGATCGATTGCGCCTACGCGCATGTTTTCTCCTCATTCATGCGGCTCGCTCAATGCGAAGTCATGTACACTTTCAATGAAAGTGACCGAGTTGTCAAGCAATATGACCGAACGGGCGTTTCTGGGGTGCGATAAGCATTTTCGCCGGCCATTTCCTTCGATTGACTTATGTCGGGACACACTCGACAATTCGGGGCAACACAATCTCATAAGTCCTTGGAGGCAAAGCCTGATGAAACGGCGTGAAAGGCAGCTCGACATTCTGGCCAGGCTCAACGCCCGTGGCAGGGTTGCAGTCGAGGACCTCGCGGTGGAACTCGGAACGTCGAGAGAGACGGTT